>JBIIHY010000240.1:0-5297 GCA_044235305.1 Bdellovibrionota bacterium | reverse complement strand
ACTTTGTTTAGGCTTCCCAGAATCAGGCCGAACCTACAGATACTATGGCTACCCTCACAACGCAAAGCATAGGGGCCGCAAGTGGTCAGCTTATTAACCCATCAACTGCTGCTTTACAGCGGCTAAACGAGGCTGCGCAGGCGGTTGGAGTAGACCAAACACAGAACTTAAAGAGAGCCAGAGACTCAGCCGTTGCTGCTCAGCGGGACCAAGATAGAAGTGTTCAGTTGCAAAAGCGAACCGAGGGCAGCTTCTCCGGCCAGAGGGAAGAGAGTGAGGGCGAAAGCCAGAAGGAAGGCGAAAATACCGAGGTAAGAACCCCCTCGACATCTTCCGGTCGCCTTAATCGCACGGCGTAGAGCGTCACCGCACCAAACTAATACTACACAACTTGAGGGCATAGCGGACGATGAATAGACGTTAATGTTACTGTTGGACGTAAATGTACGCGTGCACGCACTACATAGACGCAGACCTAAAAACAGTGGGTTTCACATTACCATGCGCCATCACACCTTCGCCCTTGCCATACTTCTTACTCTCTTTGCTCTAGTGCGTGCCACCGAAGCACTCTTCATGACACGAACTACAGTTACTACTGATTCAAGTGCCCAGCGCCCACCAACCGATCCAGAGAGCCTTTTGGCGCGCGCTGAAAAACTTCACTTCCCCTGCCTCAATCTCGCCGAACTTGAACTAATTCCAGGAATATCTGACACGCTAGGGAGCGCTATGCTTCGCGGGCGATCGAAGGTCGTCGGTGAATATCAGAGGACCCACAACTACTCCGCGCTGACCTTGATAGAAGGTGTTGGAGATAAACGCGCTCAAACGCTATCTAGCTTCCTCGACCTGAATCAGCACGAGTGCCCGGTCCAATGAGAGCAGCCACGGCAAGCGTTTGAGCGCGAGATAACCTTTACTGTAAAGCCGGCTTAAAAGTCGCCTTCGGCAATTCAGCCGCCGAAAGTTGGTCGGCAGCCCCACCGAAACCTTGGAAAACAGTCACATCCTTACCCTGCTGCCCTGCGGCGATCATCTCACGCTTCGCCTGACCTCCGCCTCCCAGCACCACAAGTTCGTCAGCGAGCGAGATAAAGGACGCCGACTCCTCGCCCCACTCCTGCCCTTCTACGACAAGATACTTCATCGTGGCGAGCGGATACTTAAATGCCTTCGCGCAAGCAACTCCGATGGCCGGAACTCCCTGCTCTACACACAGGTCGTAGATTATCTTTGGAACCCCCTCCATTGTAGCGCCACTCGAGATCATGAGTTTATCGCCGTACTTACTCTTTAAGGCTTTAAGATGCTCGCTCAAGGCGCCCACAGCAGCATCCGCGAGCACCTTGAGGCTTGGGTCGGCAGCAAGCTTCGCCGGCGCCCACTGGCCCGAGTAGCCAGCAACCCCCACGACGTGGAGACCTTGTGCTGCCTTGAGACCTTCGAATTCCTCGCTCGACACAATCTTTGCAGAAGTCTTACTTGCATACTCGGTAGCTAGAACGCTACGAGCCTGCGCGGCGACTGCCTGCGAGGAAGGTGTACTGGTTGATACTGATTGTCCGATGTTTATTGGTTGCATTGTTCCTCCTGAACAAACAAAGTAGACGTGACACTTCGATCGTATGGAGGGAGCGCGGTACAACCTAGGCGAACAGGATGAGTGGAACGAAGTGCTCTACGTAGCGCACTCAAGATGAAAGCTGCAGAGAGCTAATTGCGCTGACGCTCAGCTACGGAGCGCTGGTGACAAGAATAGAGAGCTGCGTAGCACCACGGTGCGCGAGGAGATCTGGCTGCAGGTGATGGTTATTTACGCAGCGCGATGCTTTCTGGTTTTCTCTGTGTCGCCTAGATCTTTGTTTTGAATCGAAAGGCTTCCCTCGTGCATCTTACCCCTGGGGAGCAGGCGACTTGTTGACCACGCCGCATTTAGAGGGCGCCCTCGCTATATTCCCGCAGCAGTTTCAGTCAGCAAAAACAAGCACTCTTATGAATATCCGCACGATTGTCTTGGTAATCCTGTCTACCCTCTACTGTGGCGCAGACGCGCTGGGTGCGCCATTGTGGTGCAATAACAAACAATCTGTATCACGGGAGTGGGAGACACGTTTCTGCATCTGTTCATGCCCAGGCGAAGACTTCACTCCTGAGCCATCATTTATTACCGACGCAGAAAACTGCAACGCTCCCTGCGAAAAAACCTGCCCATGTCCCGACGACGACCAATCGTGGGAGGGATGCAGAGGCGGCCTTTGCGGAATGGCCCAAGGGCAGTTTCTTGCAAGTGGCTCCCCGCAGCCACCTCCCTGTGAGAAAGGATGTTACGACTACGGCGTAGAGCAGAAAACTGAAGAGTCAAGGTTCAACCTCACCTGCACAGTTTACAACGAGCGCAAATGCTCTAAGTACCCACCGAAACCACCGCCTAAGCCTGTAGTGAAGCCTGTTGTTAATCCGCCAGTCAAAACCACGCCAACGGCAGCGCCTACCACGCAGCCACGGGGTGGACGCAGCGGGCGATAGTTGTTGATAAACCGCTGCTCACGGATAGTTTTATTTGACGATAACCCGCCCTGCCTTGGTTCCTTCAAAAGAAACTGATCTTGCAAGCTCATGGTCAACACGAAACATAAGGACTAGCTGTAGATCCTGAAGTACCTCTGCACACTGCTCGGGCCACTCAATGACACGAATAACGCCAGCAGGCGGTGCCTCGCACAACTCAAGCGGAAGCGCTTTTACTCGGTACAGATCCCAGTGTTCGACTACACCTCCACCAGCTAAACGGTACTCGTTCTGAAGCGTATATGAAGGGGAAGAAACGTGAGCTGGGTCACCACCACACGCCTCAACGAAGTAGCGGGTAAAGGTAGTTTTTCCGGCCCCGAGACCGCCACGTAGTCCGATACTATCACCAGCAGCAACTCCCCTCATTACGGCAGCCGCTACCCGCGCTGTGTCTTCCTCACTGTCGAGACGAACTTGATGTGCCATCACATACCTACTTACTACTTTCAGTGTACTGCGGGACAACGCCGGCTACTGCACGTGCAATGTCACTAGCAAGGATAACCCCTTTCGACTCATCAGATGCCCTCTCCCCAGCGCAAGCATGAATATGCGCTCCGCACACAGCTGCATCGAAGAGCGAGGCTGCCTGCGGAATGCAGGTAGCTATCACCCCTGCTAACACGTCTCCACTTCCGGGGGTAGCGAGGTAGGGTGTACCACGCGCCACAACAGCCCCACGCCTGCCGTCGTGAATAACGGTGCCGGCTCCCTTTAGAAGCGTTACACAGCCGTATTTTTCGGCCAAGGAGCGCGCAGCCTTAAAACGATCTCGCTGAACATCGCCCACATCGCAAGCCCCCAGCCTAGCAGCCTCACCAGGATGCGGCGTCATAATCGCTGGTACACCTGCGAGCGATATCCCCCTATCCGCAATAAGTGTAAGCGCATCGGCATCAATAACAACCTGCTTGCTCTGCCTTACGACCTCTTTCAGAAACAAATCAAGAAACTCAGCCGCCTCGTCAGTGGTTCCCATACCAGGCCCCACCACAACAACATCAGAGCGAGAGAGCGCCCCTATAAGGTGCGCTACATCACTTCGCTCATATTCAGCGCTATCTCCAGGCAAGATAACATTAATACATTCAGGAACATCACACGCCTCACTCCAGCCCGGTCGAAAAACGCGCGTCACAAGCCCTGCACCAGCGTACAACGCACCGAGACTAGCCAGCACAGCAGCGCCTGGCATCGCGCGCGAGCCGCCAACTACCAGCACCTTAGAGAGCGCCCCCTTGTGAACGTCAGCCCCGCGGCCACGCAAACGTGGGAGGTTTCCGCCTTCGGCACATGAGAATTCAACAGCACTTCGACCTGTTATACCGATCGAGCGAACACGAATATCCCCACAGGCGCTGCGTGCAGGGAACTGCAAACACCCTCGCTTAACAAACTCAAGCACAACTGTTGTGGTAGCCGTAATGTGCTTCTTGTAAACCTGTCCTGTATCACCATCAACGCCAGTTGGAAGATCAACCGCTACAACAGTTAAGCCGCTACCGCGTTCGGCTTGAGCAGCGCTTACTTTTTCAACTAACTCACCTATCCCTGCCTGAGGCTCGGCACGCTGACCAGTACCAAGTAGTGCATCAACGATGATAAGTGCTTCAGAGAGAACGCCTGCAAGATCACCCTTTGCAATTTCAGTGAGCGAAAGTGCTGCATCGCGTAGCGCAGGCGACACAGGAGCAACGGCCCGTGCAAAGGGACACTTCTTTAACTGCTCGATACAATCTTCACTGTAGCGCTCGGCCCAAGCAACTACTGCCACCACGCGCTTTCCCAAAGAGTGCAGCCTCCGAGCAACAACGAGCCCATCTCCTCCGTTATTCCCTGCACCGCAAAGCACAACAACCGGACCCTCTCGGTCGCCGAGCGCAGCCATGACGGTCTCGGTCACCGCAGCACCGGCCCGCTCCATTAGCTCTAGACTTGAAACCCCCGAGGAGATCGTCTCAGCGTCGAGCTGACGCATCTCTGAAGAACAGGGCAGTGCCCAACGCAGAGACGTATCGTCCTCTAGAGAAACTAAACCGAAGCTACCCAAATTATATGAAATCACCCAACCCCGATCTCTCGCTCCAAGAGCTCTGCAAGCTCACTAGCGTGGCGCTTACAAGCGTCTTCATCCTCACACTCAACCATTACGCGCGCCTTGTTCTCGGTGCCCGAGTAGCGCACCAGGATCCGCCCCTTACCGGCCAACTCACTCTCTTTCTGCTTAAGCGCGGTCGAGAAACCACTCAATGACTCTAGCGGTGGCTTCTGCGATACTGCGATGTTTATAAGCTTCTGCGGAAAGGTAACAAAACCTGCTGCCAATTCTGAGAGCGGCTTCCCTTTTCGGCACATAACCCCCATCACCATGAGCGCCGTTAGAAGACCATCACCCGTGGTTGCGTAATCAGAGAAGATAGTGTGCCCCGACTGCTCGCCGCCAAGTTGACACCCCGTACGAACCATCTCTTCCAGCACTGCACGATCACCTACTCCAGTTCGAACTACAGAGATACCGTGCCCCTCAAGCAGCTTCTCAAGGCCAAGGTTAGACATGACAGTCGCTACAATCTTGTTAGTCCGCAGCTTTCCGCGCTCCTTGAGATCAAGCGCACAGATCGCGAGCACAACATCTCCGTCCAATGTGCGCCCCTTCTCATCGACCAGGATACACCTATCAGCATCACCATCGAGAGCGATACCAAGCTGCAAATTTTGCTCTG
>JBIIHY010000238.1:0-5319 GCA_044235305.1 Bdellovibrionota bacterium | reverse complement strand
CGCGCCTGGTTGTTCCTCGCGGTTTTCGCGGCATCCAACAAGATGTGTTGGGACCCGGAGCCTATAACATAAATCCTCTTGCGTATTCAGTGATTGTCATCCCGACCACAACTCGGTCGGTAGATTGGAGCGCTGAGAAGAACAGGCAGACCAACTCCGCTGTATTTGATCCCTTTCAGGTAGTTTCACATGACGGCTTTCCTATGCAGGTTGAGGTCCGGTGTCAGTACCGTATACTGCCCGAGAATGCTCCCTACGTTGTACAAAAAATTGGCTCCATAGAGGAGCTTGAAACAAACGTAATTCATCCGCAAATTGACGGCATTTTCAGGGCGCAGGTTTCTCGCTCACCCGCAATTGCATATCAGCAGAATCGCGCCGAAGAGCAAAAGTCGGCGGAGGAGGCTGTTCGTCGAGATCTCTCTCAGTACAAAGTTGAAGTTGTTTCCGTGATGGTCACAAATATCCATCTACCAGAAGCGTTAATGAAAACCACTCAGCAGAAAAATTTGGCTGAACAGGAAAAATCAATGTTCGACGCAAAGAAAGATGCCGAACAGCGCCGTATCGAGTTTGAGAAGACGAAGGCTGAGGCCGATGTGCAGGTGAAAATTATAACCGCCGAGGCAGGAATAAAAGTTGCGCAACATGAGGCTCGTCAAACTGAGGAACGGGCGAAGGGCGATGCTGCCAAAGTCCGAATGCTCGCTGAGGCAGAGGCTTCACGCACTCAAAAGATAGGCGATGCTGAAGCCTCCGTGGTTGAGGCGAAGGGGGCTGCCCAAGCTAAAGCCTACCGCGACCAAGTAAGCGCTCTTTCGGCGCAGGGCGTAACCACAGTTGAGGTAATGAAAGCCGTGTCCGGTGCCGGTCTAAAGATTACACCTGATATCGTTGTACAGGGCGGTTCGGGGGCAGACCAAGCGAGCCTGGTTAATGTGCTTCTAGCTCAGATAATCGATAGCAAGCGGACTCCAACACAGTAGTCTGTAAACAGCACGGAAAAGAAGCGCCTGAAGGGGTTTCTCTGTCCTCGCGGTACTAACCTGCAACAAGCTCCCCCCCCCACTAAATTCAGAAGAAGAATTATTCTTCTAGAATGCGCAGGGTAAAGCGTGTTACCACAGTCCCTGTCTTGACCGCATAGACGACCGTACCCCTGTCACCGGAAGCCCCTATGACTACCCCAACGTGCCCGTATTCGCTCGGTATCGACATCGGAACAACAAAAGTAGCACTGGCTGTTGTCGACGCTGAGACTCGAGAAGTTGCTGCAACCGTTTCACTAGCACACGAGAGCGACGTGCGCGGGCTTGCTCCAGGCAGGAGCGAACAGGTCGTCGCGCGCATCCTTGCAGCGCTCGATTCGTGTATGGAAGATATCCCCTTTCACTTGCGCACCAAGGTTACTTCAATCGGAGTCACAGGACAGATGCATGGGGTGGTGTTATGGAATGAGAACACCGAGGAACACTCGCACCTTATTACCTGGCAAGACCAGCGCTGCCTGGAACAAGACTTCCTCTCACAACTGCGCTCAACTACTGGCGACTACAGCGCTCAGAGCGGGTATGGAACTGCTTCCTTAGCGTGGCTCTCAGAAAACGAGCCGGCCACGCTTTCGCGCTACACAGCCGCAGCGACTATCCATGACTACCTCGTGATGCTCCTCACCGGCAACAAGCGAGCGTTTATGGACCCATCCGACGCAGCAAGCTTTGGTTTCTTTAACCTCCGCACCCGCAGCTGGCGCAGAGAAGTTGTTGAAAAGGCGAAGATCCCTTGGGCTCTTTTGCCAGAGATTAGGCCTGCCGGTGAGGTAGTAGGTTTCCTTGATGCATCGTGGGCATCTCGCTGGGGTATTCCAAAAGGGTCGGCTGTCTCCAATGCACTTGGAGACAATCAGGCATCTCTCTTCGGTTCCCTCACCGACCCGGCTCATCAAGTAGCGCTTACAATCGGCACCGGCGCCCAATTATCGGTGGTTGTTCCTGGCCTACCAAGCACTGAAGCCATCCAGAGTTCCCGCTATGAATATCGCCCGTATGTAGGTGATAGCTACATAGCTGTGGTCGCCTCACTTAGTGGTGGGCGTGTACTCGCTTGCTTTGGAAAAGCAATTCAGAGCTTCATTCAAAATCTCGGTGTGTCCCCTTCCCCGACTCTCGAGGATGTACAGAACGCGATGCACCACGAAGGGCTTACTCGGGTTGCTACGGATCTTGTTGCCGGAACAAGCCTAAGCGGTGAGCGGTACGACTTATCGCTGCGCGGAGGGTTTAGCAACTTGTCATTCGATAACTTCTCAATCGGTGATATGACGGCTGCTCTGTGTCGTGGACTAGTGGTGTCCCTCAAAGAGGCGCTGCCAGCAGAGCTTCTCTGTAATCGGCGCGAGGTAGTCGGCAGTGGCAACGCCATCCGCCGCTCGCCGCTCATGCAGCAGGTGATTCGTGAAGTCTTTGGCTGCGAACTAAAGCTTCAGGAGGGCTCTGAGACGACTGCGTGCGGGGCGGCTCTGCTTGCTGCGCGAGGCAGAGTTACTGTGAACGATACTTAAGCAAGAAATGCCGCTCACGGTTAACTTAAGCCCTCCCTCTGGGAGCCTTTTATACAGCAGCAAATCAAGGAACGAGTAAGATATGCCAATCATTAACGGTGTTGGAGTAGTAGTTATGGTTAATGGGAAGGTGCTGCTAGGTAAGCGAGTATCCGGTCCCTTCCGGGACCAGTGGTGTTTGCCCGGCGGTAAACTTGAGTTAGGCGAGTCCGTAGAAGATTGCGCCCGGAGAGAGTTACTTGAGGAGACAGGTCTTGAAGTTAGTGGCCCTGTTACTCTCTTGTCAGTTAGTTCCGAGATCGTTCCAGAGCACGACTTCCACAGCATAACATTTGGGACTGTTGTTGCCTCCACGATCGGTGACCTCGGAAACCCTGAGCCTGAAAAGTTCTCTGAGTGGGGCTGGTTTGAAGTAGACAAACTCCCTAGCAACCTCTTCAGTCCGACACTCTCCGTCCTACACGCCTACTTCGAGCGGAATGGTATGAAAGCACCGACACTGCACCTTAGTGCCACGCGGCACGGCGAGTTTGTCCGGATCATCGCGAATTAAAGTAAGACTTGTAGTGTCAAAATGTGTTCCCCGCGCTCACGCATTTCCCTCATAAATGTCGGCTATGGCGCTTACATACAAGCAGCAAGAGAACCTCACATTACACACCAACGCTCTCGGCAACTACGTCTCGGTTCGGCGGTGCGATTTCGTACCTGACGCTAGAATTTTCCTGTCTAGCGCAAAGCTACCAAAATGAACGTCGGCCGGCGCGGTGTGTGTAGCGTGCTCTTGACTTACATAAGAATGGGCTGTCTTTAGTACATCAGCGGCTGCGCTTCCAAGACCTTTAAGGCGCGCGCACACACTTCCTATCACTACCATATCACCAACGGCTAATTGAACTACACTCCCTGATTTGACATCAATACTCCTAAGCCGCCCTATGAGTCTCTGCACTGCATCAGCCTTCTCAATGCAAGGGTCCTTACTGAGGAGTGATTCAAGAGCCTGTGCCATCTGTGTGGCCGCTTGACGGGAGAGACGAAATTCTGGCCTTCCAGATCTAAGGGTGTGAATAACACAATGATTTTGCTGCTGTGGTTGCATGACTCTCAAATTATCACACGGTGGCGGCTATTCAAGATACCTAACAACAAGAGCTGTTT
This sequence comes from Bdellovibrionota bacterium, assembly GCA_044235305.1. Lineage (GTDB taxonomy): Bacteria > Bdellovibrionota_C > UBA2361 > UBA2361 > OMII01 > OMII01. Next base: position 1,598 of record JBIIHY010000238.1, on the reverse strand, counting down.
GGGGAAACCTGGCTTAAATGACCAATGACTATGGTCATTTAAGGTTTTAATAGCGCTCGCTTCAACCGACAAAAACAATGAGGCCACGCATCACCCCTAGCCTACTTTCCCCTTAACTCGCTCAACGATCTCCCGCACCACGCCAGGATCAGCAAGCGTTGTCACATCGCCGATAGCTTCAAACTCCCCCTCGCCGATCTTGCGCAGGATGCGGCGCATGATCTTTCCAGAGCGTGTCTTCGGCAGCCCTGGCACAAACCAGAGCGAATCGGGGGTTGCGATCGGAGAGATAACCTCTCGCACAGTGTCCACAACGCGCTTTACTGTATCAGGACCCTCACTCACCCCTTCCCGCAACACGCAGAAAGCGCCGATACCCTGCCCCTTAATCTCGTGCGGTATTCCGATCACAGCTGCTTCAGCGACAAGCCCTGAACGAACAAGCGCACTCTCAACTTCGGCTGTACCGAGACGATGACCAGCAACGTTTAGCACGTCATCAACACGGCCCGTAATCCAGTAGTATCCATCTTCATCTCGACGACAACCATCTCCAGTAAAATAGAGCCCTGGGTACATTGAAAAGTAGGTCTTAAAGAATCGGTCGTGATCTCCGTACACAGTGCGCATAATCCCGGGCCACGGAAATTTCATGCACAACCGTCCTGATACTCCGTTACCATGAATCTCTGCGCCACTCTCATCGACGAGCACCGGCTGAACTCCAAAAAGGGGCTTGGTCGCAGAGCCTGGTTTTGTTGGGGTTGCCCCGGGGAGTGGTGATATCAAGATTCCACCCGTTTCTGTCTGCCACCAGGTATCAACAACGGGGCACCTTCCCTCGCCGACCACGCCGCTGTACCACAGCCAGGCATCTGGGTTTATCGGCTCACCGACCGAGCCAAGTAACCTAAGCGATCTTCGACTGTACCGGTTGACGTGCGAATCGCCCTCTTTAATCAGAGCTCTAATTGCTGTGGGAGCTGTATAAAAGATAGTCACGTTGTGTCGGTCTATGGTGTCCCAATACCGTCCAGCGTCAGGGTATGTGGGAAGTGACTCAAACATCACTGTTGTAGCACCGTTAGAAAGCGGGCCGTAGACAACGTAGGAGTGTCCCGTGATCCACCCAACATCAGCGGCGCAGAAGAACACATCATTCTCCTTTATATCGAACACGTACCGATGTGTGATCGTTGCCTGCAGGAGGTAACCTGCTGTTGTATGTAATACACCCTTTGGTTTTCCTGTTGAGCCGCTCGTGTAGAGGACAAAAAGCGGGCTTTCGGAATCCATCGCCTGAGCTTCACAGTGAGCACTTGAGGAGATCTCACCTAGAGCCTCGTGATACCAGAGATCTCGCCCCTTTTGCATCGAGACTTGAGCCTCTGTGCGTCGCACAACAACCCCCCGCTCTATGCTTGGACATCCACCAATAGCCTCATCAGAAGTTGCCTTAAGCGGGATAGCTTTGGCACCACGTAAGCCTTCGTTGGCTGTAACAAGGATCTTACAGCCGCAATCATTAATACGGTCACGCAGAGCCTCGGCTGAAAACCCAGCAAAGACCACCGTATGCACAGCTCCAATGCGCGTGC
>JBIIHY010000020.1:0-16601 GCA_044235305.1 Bdellovibrionota bacterium | reverse complement strand
AACTACGACAAGTTAGTGCAGCTAATCGATGATGCACACTACGACCGAAGTGACTTCGGAAAATGGGTCTTTCAGCAGGCTGCTTTATTCCTCTCAGAGGTGCCGGCCAGTGCATCTGCAACTTACAACATCGAATGGTCTCACGCGGCGTCGCACCTACTGCGAGGGAGCGCTCTCCATCCGCGCCCGCACCGCTCGCTACTCGATGATGCCGATCTACACCCTGCTGCCGAAATACTTCTCTCACGAGCTGTTGAATTCTGCGAACGCTCGGAGTCCCTGGGCACTACAGCAGTTACCCTCAATGGGATCATCGCAACCAACCTGCGCGAGTGGTCGGAAACAGGAGATATCACCTCATTTTATTTCAGACCAGCGTGCTTACGCTCTGCTCGTTTTCTTGAACTGCTTTCAGAAGCCGCCAAACACGAGGCTGCGAGTGCCAGCAAACTATCAAACGGAGTAACTCCATCAACCGCCCGAGCGACAACTGAACAGTTCTGTCTCTGTAAAACACCCACAGATTTTTTGGAGTGGTTGCTCCTCTCAAAAAAAACCATCCCCCTCCGTCATCTGGCCGCTCCACTAGAGACAATACTTCGAATCCACCGCAACTCGGCTGGCACTCCGATGCCGTTACCGCCGATCACTGCCGACTTATTCGCGTCACCACAACTCGAACCAACACGGGAATATAAGCCCGGAGTTTTTATTGATGTGTTCGGCACCTTGATTATAGACGGTAGTCCGAATCAGCCTCTAGTGAATCTCATGCAGACGCTTCTCAGAACTGTCCCTACCCGACCGATCTACTTAGTCAGCGACACCGACCCAGATGATATACAACCAACACTCTCTGTTCTGCCGCGTCCCCTCCCACCGGTTGTGGCCAAATCTAGCCTTGAGGGCCTCGAGTTAGAGTGTTTGATAGATAACGACGAGCCGGATCCCCAAGGGCTAACTGCTCGGCGCTACCTAACACCACAGCAAGCAGTTAACTCTACATGGAGTGATTAAGAAGCAACGCTAGCGTGAATAGCATCGATTACCATCTGCGGCGTTATCGCCGTGCGACACGCCGCATAGCGGATATTCGATGAGCCACGCACTACGTTTGTGCAGTATTCGTCAGCGGGATGTTCATCGCCTCCCTCACCTAGCTGCCGGACAACTCTCTTTCCACAACCTGTACTTTGACAGCACGACAGCTTTCCTAGTGTTTGAAGAACCTCATGATGGGGATATCGATATTGCAGCGGCGTAGAGTCACCACCGGCAATCACCACGCACGGCCTCTTGTTACCACGGCGGGTACTGTACGGACTATTAGGATTAACCGGCACTGCCGCAGCGATATCAACGAGCGCCGTGTTTCCACATACAACACCATCAGCATGATACATTATCTTCAGGATCTCTCGAAGGTCAGTACAACCGACCAAACTAACCACTCCTTCCAGTGCAGGTGCGTAGTCCACATTGAGGCCAACCTGCACGAACGTCACTAACCCCCTACATGCATTTACAACTTGTTGCATCGCATCCATCGGCCACCAGTTCACGCTGTAGCGACTATCACTGCCGGTTTCAACAAGCCAGTACGGACCCGATACTCCTAACTCCTCAATACGCGAGGGGCGACTAGTCTCACTTTCATGTAAGACGATGTGTCCATGCAACGCAGTCGGAGAAAGTGCACTACCAAGCTTCGAGGAGACCTCCTCGGTCATTACCTCAGTGAGGTGCTTCGATGACGCGTGCGCTGCACTACACCGCAGAGTCCTGTGCGAGCTCTCGACCACAATAACCTCCAGTTGGGAATCGCTCGTTATGATACGATTGAATGAATGGGGTACTGCGTAGGTATCTGGGGACTGAGCCCCGTTATCGGGAACTGCTTCCCACGGAAGAGTAGTAATCAGCGGATTATGAGCCCACAACTGCCGTCGAGGAGTGTATACATCAGTTAGAAAGAGACCTGGGTGCTGGACGTGAAGGTCACGAACCACAGCAGAGAGCGCCACAACCTCACGAAGACCTTCAAATGTAGCAAATAAGACCGTGCGTTGTTTCATGATGGTAATGGCACACAGGGACTCTTTACGATAATACTAGGCATTGTGTTTAGCAACAAAGTACTCACTCTCTGTGTAACCATCCCAACCGACTCACGACACCTCAATGGACTTGAGTCGATCGTCCGTGCTGTGTCTTCACTCATCGACGTAGTGGTAGTACATCACGTATCGAGTCACGTCGTGGCGTCTCTTATTGAATCCATGTACGACCAAGGTCTCATTACGACAGTGATAGCCACCCGCTCATCGCTCTCTGAGGAACACATGCTTCAAGTGGCCGTAGCAGCAGCCAGAACCCCGTATGTGGTAACGCTCCAGCGCTCCGGGGATGTAACAGCCGATATCATTAGCAACGCCGTACAGCAGATTCATGAGCACGATCCGTTCGACGTTGCCCTGCCGACATCAAAAGATTTTTCACGCTTCCCGCGCAACCAGATTCGCCCCACGTCAGGTCAGGTGTGGCGCACGAAAGCATTCTCTTTGCAACATGATCCCATACGAGCCGTGGCCAATACGTTGCCGTGGTTCGTATCAGTGATCACCTACGGTAACTTTCCGGAGTTCACCCATCGCTCGATCAACTCTGTAATTAACGAGACCGGTTTTGAGCGCACAACGTGTCTTGTGGTCGGGTACAGCGTCACAGATAAACAGATCCTCTCTAATCTTCTTATCAGACTCCAGACTGGCGCAATCGATACCCTGATATACTCTCACCTTAACCTCAACAAATCCGGGATGCATCGAGTCATTCATCGACTCGGTCGCGGAGACTACCTTCTAAGCCTTGATGATGACGTCACTCTGTCCCCTGGATGGCTACCAGAGGTAGTCAGCTTCCTTGAAGCTAAGAAGTCATTTGATGTGGCTGGTGAAATATATTTTATCAATCGCGAAGGTCGATGCGCTAACCAAGCCCCTTATCTCCCGATCGTTGAACGTAAACCGTGGTGGCGCGGGATAAGCGAGAAAGATGGGACTGTGTATTTTGCGCGCGGTGCGTGCTTCCTTGTGCGCACAGAGTTTGTGCGCATACACAACTTTCCTGATTCTACAATGCGAATTGACCTCGATGACGTGCTACTAAGCGATCTAGCCCTACAAACCGGGGGTAGCATGGTGCCGTTCCCTCACGGGCTGATAGAGAAGATTGTGATTGAGCTAGCACCGCGGCGTGGTCAACATAATCAAGACGGTAGCTCCACGTAGTGAGGCAGCACAACGCTACTTATTCACCCTCAGCGTCATGTGGGTCTCAAGGTATATATTATTGTACTTGGCAGCCATCCTATCGATCTCAGCCTCACTCTTTCCGGCCAGCTCTTCTTTAAAATAAGAGTTTTGAATCTGACGATGGTTAAGCACCTCAAAATCAACTCTGTAGTGGTATCCAAGAAGAGACGTACGCAATCCTTGCTCTCGACAGCTATCGTTGTACTTCTTATCAAATAGCTTGAGCCCATCAACTGTGATCGGACGACGATGGGTTGGATCGTTAAGAAAGTGGTCGTGGCGCGGATGAGGAACTCGTACATCGATCAGGGCCCCATTCATACACACCCGATAGAGCTCCTGAAGACAGGTGTAATAGCCCTCACCGAGGTGCTCAAGCACGTGGTGCGCAATCACCTGATCAACACTGCTATCATCAATCGGCCACGGGGCCTTCTCGATATCAAAACACAGATCAGGTTTCGTAAGTGGATCAAAATCAACATTCAAAAATCCTGGAAACCGCCCGCCACCACTACCAAGATTTAATCGCATCGCCATAGCTACGCTCCGACAACAATATAATAGCCACCCGAAAGAAGGTTAAAATACAACGCTTATTTGGCGCAAGGAGTCTGGATTACCCACAAACGGAGACGGGTCTGCAGTTGCGCTAAAGCTCCCTCAATAGAGGCACTATACAGCCGCTGCAACGGAGTTAGCGAGCAGCGGCGATGAGCAGATAAAATACGAATTCTCAAATCCACTCTTGCCGTACGTAAGGGGCTTACGAGAAGTGGGCTCAACGACACTACACCCGGCTTCCTCGGCTATACACTGACCAGCCGCTGTATCCCACTCCATGGTGCGACCGAAGCGCACATAGATATCAGCAAGCCCCTCAGCAACGCGACAAAACTTAATTGCTGAGCCACACACAAGCGTCTCAGCAATCGGATAGTTCCCTAGAAAGCTCCGCTCTTGCTCCGATAGGTGCGAGCGACTGACCGCTGCGACGAAGTTTTTACGCACTCGGTTCGGAGCAACTTTGAGCCTATCTTGACCAACGGCTCGCAAAACTCCGCGACCCTTCACAGCAACAAAAACTTCACCACTTACCGGTATCCCAACCACACCTACCACCGGTTTACCGTCGGAGATGAGTGCTATGTTTACAGAGAACTCACCCGTTCGGTTTATAAACTCTCTGGTGCCATCGAGGGGATCCACGAGCCAAAAAAGTGGAGCTGACACAGAGTCTGATGCGACCGACTCCTCGCACACGACTGGAACGCCACTAACCTCAAGCCCTTTTTGTATCATCGCAGCCGATACAAGGTCAGCTTCAGACACCGGGCTACCGTCAGCCTTGGTGGCTGTTTCAAACGAGGGGCGGCTGTACACCTCGATAATCGCCGCTGCGGCGTCCTGGGCCAGCTTAATCAAACCCTCAGCACCGCCGACGGCGGTCAAAGCAGGGCACCAATCGTTCATGGTCTCTAGCGTGATGTTTGAGAGGGCTTCTTTGTTTGACATGCCAGAATGGTACCGGTTCGCCATTTCTATGTCGACACGACGCATCTAAGGCTGATATTCTTAGGCGTTATTAGTCTGAATCTTAACGCGTGCAGTGGAAGTTACCCTTATGGCCGGAACAGTTATACTCGAATTCTCCCCGGACGGTCAGCTTGCGTTACTAACCCTTGGAAGCCCCGAAGAGAGGGCCATAACATTAACGCCTGCTCGACTCGACTCATTCGTTGCGGCGCTGCAAGAAGTTAAGCAACGTAATCCTAAGGGGCTCGTCGTGCGATCGCCTTCTGTGGAGTCGTTCTGTGTCGGGGCAGATATCTCATTAATTCAGAGCGTTACCGATACAGCGCACGGTGCTGCTTTGGCAGCGCAAGGTCAGGCTGCCTACGACCTGCTAGAAGATCTACCATGTACCACAGTGGCTGCTATCGGCGGGCCGTGTGTCGGGGGCGGGTGCGAGATGGTCCTGGCGTGCGACTACCGCATCATCACCGATAGCTCCTCGAGCGCCATCGGCCTCCCCGAAACTAAGCTTGGAATCCTCCCTGGGTTCGGTGGCACCTACCGTCTGCCACGCGTGGTGGGGCTGCCAAAGGCACTGGATATCATCCTAGCCGGTAAAACGTTACGTGCTCCTCAAGCGCTTAAGGCGACGCTGGTTGACGAAGTAACTAGACCAGAGCAGCTCTTTGCCCGAGCTGAGGAGATAGCCCGCGGCATCAAGGTACCTAAGAAACGAAAACTCCCCCTTGTTGATCGCATCCTCTCCTCAAACAGCGCAACTCGCTCATTCGTTGCCAATCGAGCCCACAAAGCCCTGCAGCAACAAACAAAGGGATTCTATCCCGCTCCACCGCGCGCGTTAGATATCACCGTTAGCGGATTAGGGAGAGGTCGAAAGAGCGCACTCGAACGCGAGGCCAAGGCGCTGGGCGAGATGATCGTGACTAAAGAGAGCAAAGCGCTCGTCCACCTCTTCTTCCTCACTGAAGCATCAAAGGGTATCGGCAAAGGTGCTCGCAAGGAGATCGAGGGTCTACCTGCTCTCGTTGTTGGTGCTGGCACGATGGGCGCTGGCGTTGCAGGTACACTTGCGAAGAACAACCACTCAGTCATTGTAAAAGATACAACTGATGCGGCACTCACCCGTGGTCGTGAGCATGTGAAGAAAGAGCTCTCAAAGCAACGTCACCTCTCTTCACTTGATCGAGGAGCCATAGCAACCCGCATCGACTGGCTGCAATTTCCAAGCCCTACTATCGCTCGCACCGGAATTGTGATTGAGGCTGTTTTTGAAAATATGGATCTTAAGAAAAAGATCTTTAGCGACCTCGCCCAACGCGTTTCACCCGACTGCATCCTCGCGACAAACACTTCATCACTCTCAGTAACAGAGATGGCGAGCGCAGTTCCGGGCGCACACCGCTTTATCGGGATGCACTTCTTTAATCCGGTTGAGAAGATGCCGCTTGTAGAGATCATCCGTGGCAGAGATACAAGTGAAGAGACGATATCCAAAGTAGCAGCACTTGCAACTGAGATGGGCAAATTTCCGATCGTCGTGCGCGATGTTCCGGGATTTCTCATCAACCGCATCCTTATCCCCTACCTCAACGAGGCGGTCTTCCTCCTTCAAGAGGGTCACTCTGTTGAAGCAATAGACGATGCGGCACTCACATTCGGGATGCCGATGGGCCCAATCCGACTCCTCGATGAAGTGGGTCTTGACGTGGCAGCGCACGTGTCAAAGGTCATGGTAGATGGGTACGGCCCGCGCATGGCTGTTCCAAACTTCGCTGAGACCCTACAAGCGCTGGGCCGTAAGGGTCGCAAGACAAATTCTGGCTTCTATGACTATGCAGGCAAACAGAGCACCCCATGGGGAGGCTTACGCCAAGCGCTGGCCCTTTCTTCTGCTCCAGCCAAGGCACTCTCGCGCGACCAGATTACCGAGCGACTTATCTTCCACCTCGTTAATGAAGCGATGAAATGTCTTTCAGAGGGAGTAGCCGGAGATGACCGCGAGGCCGCCAAGAAACAGATAGACCTCGGCACAGTTATGGGGATCGGTTTTCCACCGTTCAGAGGTGGTGTGGTGTACTACGCAGAAAACTTTGGATTGGACCAAATTCAGGAGAAGCTAAGAGCGTTCGAAGGGCAGTACGGGGAGCGGTACAGGTCGTTTTAATTTCTTACGCTGCCTTACGAACTCCCACCTGCCAACGCTTGTAGAAGCTCTCAAGAGCACCAGGATAGACCTGCTCTACCTTATCAATCACAAGTCCAAGGACACACTGCTGCTCTTCTAAAAGAGTGGCTGGATTCGGCAGCTGTGCGACGATCGCGAAGGCTAATTCCTTTTCGTGGATGAGATACCGAGCGGCTTGTGAAAATCGCGCGGCGAGATCATTAATGTCAAATACCACGTTGTGCTCGATTGCCGACTGAAACCCGCTTGCAAGCTCACGAATTATCCGATGCACGATCTGGGGTGAAACCTCCCCTGGATAGTTGGTAATACCGAAACACCATCCGTCGATCTCAATCTGAAACACCTCATCGTAACGATTCTTTACCGGAAACATATCTCTCCTTCGTCCTTTAGTTCTTCATTATAGCTGATCACGTCGCCGTAACATCTGTTGGGTCGAAAATTATAGCTGGAATATCTTTGTACCTATTTGAAACTGATCGGGGGATTTCGAAATTGTGCTTCTGAGAATCTTCTTCTTCCAACCTATCCCCTGGCTCAAATCGCTCTGCACTCTGTTTCTCCTCTTGCTCCTTCTCGAGGTCTTTGACCGACTTAGCCAACAGCTCATTCATCATGTGCGCTAATGCCATAACACGAATATCGTCGACGACTTTCTCGGGGGCAGTCGGACTAAGCGACGAGGGCAGCTTTGTGAGGAGTTTGAGCTTAGGAAATTCAGAGGCTAGAACCCGAATTAGACTCACACGAATATCGTCTAGCTCTGAAGGTTCAAATCCCAATCGTTTCAAGTTTGCGCCAAGCGCTTGTGAAGCAACCCACACCCACGATGGTGGGGCGACTTGGGGACTACGCAACACTTCTTGGTTAGTCTGAGTGCTGCTTTGAGGACCTGAAGGATCTCTAAACTGCGGAGCATCATCGTTAGTGGCAACAAGCTGTGGTGCGCTGATTGAAGGCGCGACCTCAAGCGGCGCCATAGTGGGAGCTGCAAGGGCTGGCCCCTCCTCAACAGAAGCCATACGCGCTGCGTCTGCTGCTTTAAGCTGAGGTGTATCATCTGCTGTCCGACCAGCAAGCTGCGCTCCTTCCCGCTCAACATCGCGTGACTCACCAGTGGCACCATCACGATTCTCGTTACGCAGCGATGAAAAAAGAGAGGCGAACCGTTTATCGAGTAAGGTGCCAACGTTGGACTTTAGAACCGGCATCGCCCGCTGTTGGAGCGCCTGCTTGGTGGTCCAGAGCATGTCGTCTTGCTTGGCACTTTGATCGTGCCCATGCCCGTTCCCATGCGCGTGGTGTTTGTCCCGCTCTACCGCCATACGTTAACTAGTCATCCAAGCTCTCAAAATGAACGCTCTGAACCCTACTTTCTCGCTCTGATAGTAGTCTGCAGTTGTAGGGGTTATGCTTCAGGTGTCTGGATGTGTTTCGTTGGGGCGATAGATACCCCGCTAACATGTTGTTATCACGAACCTTCTACCATTTTCCTCCTATGAGAATTCGGCAAGCATACAGGCGTAGTCGCGGGTTTAGCATTTCGAGGACCCTTGCGAGCAACCACGTATCAACGTAATCTTTTCGCCTCTCACCACCTCGGGGTGTAGCTCAGCCCGGCTAGAGCGCACGGTTCGGGACCGTGAGGTCGAAGGTTCAAATCCTTTCACCCCGAATCTCCGTTATCTCGTTAAGAGGCTCCTGTGAAAGTACTTAAATTTGGCGGCTCATCTCTCGGCACTCCTGAACGGATAGCATCCGTTATATCAATCGTAACCGACCTATCACGTTACCCTCGAGGCACCGTAAAAGCATTAGTAGTTTCAGCCTTCCAGGGGGTAACAGATTCCCTACTCTCACTCGCAGTACAAGCAGAACGAGGTGAGGAGCGCTGGAGCGACGGGTTAAGGGCGCTTGAGAAGCGACACCTCGACGCAGTTCACGCTCTCACGCCTGCCACCGACCGCGGAGCAACATTGGCAACCGTAAAGGCGATGTGCAACGAACTAGGAGATCTCCTGCACGGAATCGCACTAGTTCGCGAATGTAGCCCACGTGTGCGTGACGCGATAGCAAGCTTTGGAGAGCGCTTCTCCGCTCTCATCGTATCTAAGGCCTTCGCCGCACAGGGACACGAGGTAGGGCTACTCGATGCCCGGGAAGTGATCTTTACGGACGAGAACTTCGGAAATGCGCACATCGATAAGAGTCGTACCTACAAGTCGATACAGAGCTACTTCAACTCTAACACCGCGCTACAGATAGCAACTGGCTTTATCGCATCATCTGCCTCAGGCTCAACAACTACCCTCGGTCGCGGAGGCTCTGATTACACCGCTTCAATAATTGGCGCCGCGCTGCGCGTCTCTGAGATAGAGATCTGGACCGATGTTGACGGCATGTTAACTGCCGACCCACGCAAGGTTTCTAAAGCTTTTCCGATCCCAGAGGTCACCTTTGAAGAAGCGCTCGAGCTGTGCCACTTCGGAGCTAAGGTTATCTATCCTCCAACGATTCAACCTGCGATTGAAACAAGGATACCGATCCTCATCAAGAACACCCTTAATCCATCAAGCGCCGGTACCCGTATCAGCGCTGACGCTGCGCGCCACCCATTTGCCATAACAGGTATCAGTTCAGTGTCTCGCCTGGCACTCATCCGGCTTGAAGGAAGCGGCATGGTGGGCGTGTCCGGCACCGCCATGCGCTTCTTTCGCGCCCTGGCATCGCGCACCATCAACGTCATCTTGATCACGCAAGCATCATCGGAACACACGATATGCTGTGCGATTGAAGCCTCGTCCGTGGCAGCAGCGCGTGAAGCAACTCACGATGAGTTTCACCATGAGATAACCTCAGGGCTTATCGCTCCATTAGTGGTTGAGGAAGGGTTAACTATCGTCTCAGTTGTTGGTGAACGGATGCGAAACACCCCTGGCATGGCAGGACGTGTGTTCGGAGCACTCGGTTCTAACGGAGTGAACGTGATAGCGATCGCTCAAGGGTCTTCAGAACTAAATATCTCTGCTGTAATTCAAGAGCAGGATGAAGCCAAGGCGCTCAACACTCTGCACGATGAATTCTTCTATACCAGCTCAAAAACTATCAACCTGTGGGTGCTTGGAACGGGGCTCGTAGGCTCTACGCTACTAAAGCAACTTGAAGCTCAGGCTCCAACTGTGCGCGAGACTCTCGGTATTGATATCGCACTTCGCGGAGTTGCCAACAGCCGCTCGATGCAGCTTACTGATGGAACGAGCACATCACTCGCGTTTACTGCTTCACTAGACGGTGAAACATGCTCTGCATTTACCTTGGAGAGCTTTATAGACCACATCGTTGCATCGAATCTCCCTCATTCTGTATTTGTTGATTGCACGGCGTCTACTGACATTCCTCCCCACTACCTGCGACTCTTCCAGCGCAGCGTTGCGGTTGTGACCCCCAACAAACGTGGACCTGCAAGCGCGCTTTCAGAGTACCGCACCCTCGTTGAGGCATCCCGCTCTCGTCGTACACCGTTTCTTTACGAGACCTGTGTTGGGGCAGCGCTTCCTGTTATAAGCACCCTACGCGACCTGACTACAAGTGGTGATTCCGTGCACCGTATCGAGGCTATTCTCTCAGGTACCATGAGCTACATCTTCAATCGCGTAGCGCAGGGGGCGCGATTCAGTGAAGCTGTTCGCGAAGCAAAGGATCGTGGCTATACCGAACCTGATCCGCGCGACGATCTCTCGGGAGCCGATGTCGCTCGCAAGGTGCTCATCTTGGCTCGTGAGGCTGGGATGCCTCTTGAGTCAAAAGATGTCTCGCTTACCTCTGTACTACCGGCTTCGGTTGTATCTCTCTCAGTTGATGAGTTTATGAAGAACCTTGAACTCCTCGATGCTTCGATTGGGCCAGCGATTTCGGCGGCAAATGAGAACGAACAGCGTCTCTTCTTTGCCGCAACGATAGACTGCAAAACGCAGCAAGCAGAGATAGGTCTTAAGGCTGTAGGACTAGATCACCCGTTCTGCTCTCTTCAGGGAAGCGACAATATCGTATCTTTTACTACCGCTCGCTATAACCCTCAGCCGCTCGTCGTTAAGGGGCCTGGAGCAGGAGCTGAGGTGACCGCAGCAGGAGTTTTTGCTGACATTGTGCGAGTGGCGCGGTAGCTAGTGTTAGTGCATCCGGTCGCGCAGCATCTCAAGGGCCTGCTGCGGGAGGATGGAAGTTACAAGATCAAGCAGCTCTTGGTACGCCGTGCGTAACTCCCCTACCTGTTCAGCATGATTGTGCTTCCATGCTTCAGGCAGGTCCGATCTACTCTCCTCTGCCTCGAGGTAGCGGACCAGCGTTTCAAGTTGATCAAGAACCGCGATTATATCCTCTGAGTCCTTAGCAATCTGTGCCAGCGGTGTGTGCACCCCTGCATACATCTTGCGCGCAACCAACTCAGAGACAACCTGCTCGATGCTCTCAAAGAGTGACCAGTCTATACTTCCCTTGCTCATACATACCGGTTCGCCACAGAACGCTGAAAGGATGACGATCGGAGGCTCATTAGTCGGGGCACGCACCAAATGGCATATAACTATCGAGTTTACGAGAAACTCGTAGTACACCGAAGCGGCAGCCACCCTGCCAGAGCAATGCGCGGGGATACACTCCGATCACTATCAGTCAAGTCCCCCTGGCGACAATTTGCACGAAGCGCTGCGTTTGGCAGGGAGCAAGCTGGTTCGGACCATGACGGTGCGCATATCGCGCTCCCTTAGAATCGGCTATCGTTATTGTATCCGTCCTGCATTCAATTCGTGCTCTCTAAGCGGCGAAGAACCCCTACCTACAAAAGGAGCCCATGGTACCCCACGAAGCTGGTGAGCTTTTACTAGCACTACTACTTCTATTGATCACATCATCGGTGGTAGTGATTCTTGTGCTAAGGTATCGCTCGACACGAGGCCAACTGCGGAAGCCAGCGCAGGAATCGCTCAGCGTACTTCAGACCTTCTATGAACACAGTCCTTCACTACTAGGTGTTGTTGAGCTGCGCGACGATGACATTCTTCACATCTACGACAATCCGGCAGCATGCCGCTTTTACGGTGTGTTATCAGGTCTTACTCCAGGCCTACTTGAGTCACAGCTCGGCGTTCCGAATCAGCAAACAGCGCTCTGGGCACAACAGTACCGCGACAGTTTAAGCCGACGGTGTCCGGTCCGTTTTGAATTTAAAAGCTCAAAGAATCACTGGTTTGCTGTTACCGTATGCCCAGTAACGGAAGCGACAAGCAGCCCCCAACAGTTCTGCTACCTAGCAGAGGACATATCGGAATGGAAAATTAATGCAGAGCTTGCATCAATTGACCGTCAGAGGCTTGAATATGCTCTCTCTGCAGCTAGGCTCGGTTTCTGCGACTGGAATCTTATCTCAGGGGCCTTCCACTACGGAGGTGGTTGGGCACAGTTACTACATCTTCCCCATGATCATTTTACACCAACGCTCTCATTGTGGGAGAAGCTAATCCACCCAGAGGATGCGGGAAGAGTGTTAGACCTCCTACGCTGCAACCTTGAGGGAAAAACAAATGATCTCGAAGCAGAGTGCCGACTGTTGACTGGCGCGGGAAAGGAATTGTGGTTTTCAGTCCGTGGGCGGGTGATCGAGAGAACTGCAACCGGAATAGCGATTCGACACGTTGCAGTCTTTGAGGATATTAACGAACGCCGGCAGGTGCGGGAGCAGCTAAAAGTGATAGCTCACCAGAAGGATGAGTTCATAGCTACACTTGCGCACGAGCTGAGAAATCCCCTTGCTCCGATACGCACAGGGCTTGAGATTATCAAGCGCGACCCGACTTGCGCGGGTGCTCGGCGCGCCAGAGATATGATGGAGCGACAGCTCATTCATTTGGTGAGGCTCATAGATGACCTACTTGATATCTCTCGTATTAGCCTTGGTCGATTAGAGCTTAGGAAATCAGTAATCACCGCTAAGGAGATAGTTGACACGGCAGTAGAGGGGAGCGTGCCCCTGATTGAGGCACACGAACATACGCTAATTCTGACTGTACCAGAGGAACCCATAAAGATAAGCGGCGATCTGACTCGCCTCGCTCAAGTCCTTAGCAACTTGCTCAACAACGCAGCCAAGTACACACCACAAAAGGGTCACATCGAGCTGCGCGTTGAAAAGTTACCGAGTGACGTGATGTTTAAGGTAGCAGACAACGGATTGGGCATCCCCTCCGAACTCCTCGAAACCATCTTTAATATGTTCGGACAGGTCAATCGCACACTCGATAGATCTCAGGGGGGACTGGGGATAGGCCTTGCGCTTGTGCGAAAGATCGTTGAGCTACATCAAGGTAAAGTATACGCCGAAAGTGCTGGACCAGGCAGCGGAGCAACGTTTACGGTGATAGTACCTCGTTTGCCAGATGGCGACACTACCTATGAAAAAAGAACTCCTGCAGACGTTACGCTTCCAATACTTCCGAAGAGGATTCTTGTTGTCGATGACAACGTTGATAGCGCTGAAAGCCTTGCTTCGTTTTTAAGGATGCAGTCACACTCAGTAAGAGTTGCACACACTCCAACAGAGGCCTTCGTGATAATCGCCGAATTTCAACCCGAAGTGATATTTCTTGATATCGGTCTTCCTGAGATGAACGGGTACGAAGTCGCCCGGCGAATCAGAAAAGCTCCCGAGGGGCGCACGACGTGTCTGGTTGCGATTACTGGCTGGGGAGGCGAGAAGGATAAGGAGAACGCACAGGCAGCTGGATTTAATGCACACCTTACCAAACCGGTTGACCTTGAGGCTATACAGGCATTAGTACGCGGAGATACTACTCAGGCTAATCCAGCAATGACCACGCTATAGCAACCTTTGTAAACACCTGTAAGTTCGCCACACAGCGCTTAGGTGACGGAAATCAGACGCTCAATAGTGGGGCACGAACAAAACAGCTATCGACGTATCGGATGACGAGAAATTTGTAGGGATTTGTACCGGTCTTGAGTCAGTTCGACTTGCAAAAACCCCAAAAGACAAGGCGGTGCCTCTTACCAGACTTCATGCTAGGCTAACCTTATGAACCACGTAACAGTTTTTGCCCCAGCAACCGTTGCTAACGTAGGGTGCGCCTTCGACGTGGTGGGCGTTGCTCTGAATTCTCCTGGTGACACAATCACCGTCGAGCGAAAGGATACGCCAGGTATCATTATCACTGAAATTCAAGGTGATAACGGTCGCCTGCCCACCGATCCTACCAAGAACAGCGCAACGGTTGCGGCTCAGGCACTGATCTCTGCTTACCTACAATCACATTCAAAGAGTGACCCTAATGAGGGGTTCTCATTCTGTATCTCTAAGGGTCTTCCAATAGGCAGTGGGCTAGGCTCTAGCTCAGCTAGCTCTGCCGCAGCTGTGGTTGCACTTAATGAGCTTCTCGGTTCTCCGTTTTCTCGTCAGGAGCTTGTCCGATTCGCTATGGAGGGAGAGCGCGTAGCGTGTGGATCTGCGCATGCTGATAACGTAGCCCCTGCAATTCTCGGAGGCTTCGTTCTTATTCGCAGCTACAACCCGCTTGAGGTTATTCAACTTCCGACTCCATCGGTTTGGGTTGCTGTAGTCACTCCACTGATTGAGTTAAAGACTTCTGACGCCCGCCGCATTCTGCGCCGCTCGATTGAGCTTTCACAGGCTGTTGCTCAATGGGGAAATGTAGCCGGACTTATCGCTGGTATCTTTACGGACAATCACCCACTTATCGGCCGCTCCCTTGAAGACCACATCATCGAACCCGAGCGCTCTCAATTGATTCCCGGGTTCCGGGAGGTAAAACAAGCAGCTCTCTCCTCTGGCGCACTTGGATGCTCGATATCAGGAGCTGGCCCATCGATCTTTACCCTCACTTCAGACGAAGTAACTGCTCACAGCGCAGCTCAAGCGATGCAGCATCAGTTTGCCTCACTTGGTATCGAATGCACTTGCACCGTATCGCCGATTAACGCTAAAGGCGCTACGATTATCTCTAGATCATAGGTATCAGATGGATTTGTATTCGACCACATCCCCTGAGCTACGCGCTTCATGGCGTGATGCGGTGCTGTCAGGGATTGCCCCAGATGGTGGGCTCTTTCTGCCGCGTACGCTGCCCCTGCTTGAGCCAGATTCTCTGCCGCATCTTGCGACTCTTCAGTTTCATGAACTCGCTTACACCCTCGCTTCGATATTTCTTAAAGATGAAGTCCCGGCATCCACGTTACGTTCCATGTGCGAGGAGAGCTTCTCTTTTCCGGTAACGCTGGTATCGCTTGCTCCAGACACGTCAATCCTTGAGCTGTTTCACGGACCAACGTGTGCATTTAAAGACTTCGGAGCCCGCTTTATGGCGCGCCTCTTCCGTTACTTTGCTACGCAAACAGCTCATGAGCCGCTTACGGTGCTAGTTGCAACCTCCGGTGACACTGGAAGCGCAGTAGCAAATGCATTTTTTGACCCCTCACCTGATGCCCCGATCAAAGTCGCAATCTTATTCCCCAAGGGCAAGGTCAGCCTCGTTCAAGAGAAACAGATGACCACGCTGGGTCACAATGTGCGCGCGTTTGAGGTCGATGGCACGTTTGATGACTGCCAACGGCTGGTGAAGCAAGCCCTTGCCGATTCCGACCTGACAGCTCGGATGCGGCTAACCTCGGCCAACTCAATTAACCTAGCGCGCCTCCTGCCGCAGATGTTCTACTACGTTTGGGCAGCTCTCCAAGCACATGCCCGGGGTGCTCCCTTCTTTATTGTTCCAAGCGGAAATCTTGGTAACCTAACAGGTGGCGTGCTCGCAGCTCGCATCGGGATTCAAACAGTAGGATTCCTCGCTGCGTGTAACCAAAACGATATCTATCCGCACTTTCTCTCTACGGGGCTCTTTAATCCCCGCCCTTCAAGCGAGACCTTGTCAAACGCAATGGATGTTGGAAACCCAAGTAACTTTCCGCGCCTCCAGCACCTCACTAAGGGCAGCGATATCAAGTTATACGGCGCGGGAGTATCAGATACTGACACACTAAGCACCATTAACTCTGTCTTTGAAAGAACAGGATACGTACTCGACCCACACACGGCAGTTGGGGTCGCAGCCCTTAATTCATTTAAGAAGAGCGCGCAGAAAAAGCCCCAGCATGCAGTTGTGTTAGCCACCGCACATCCAGCTAAATTTGCACCAACGGTTAAGCGTGCTACTGGCTGCGAACCAACACTACCACCGCAGCTAGCAGAGCCACTAGGTCGCCCTTCACACAAGGTTCCGCTCTCTGCTCGGTATGAGGAACTGGTGAGGGTGTTGTAGGGAGCTGGCTTGACCCCGATCCTGTGCCCGGGCTCCAGCATCAGGACGATCCCCTAGCTCCCCATTCCCCATTCCCCATTCTGTACCCGGGCTACAGCACCAGCGCACGAAAAGCAGCCGCAAAAACCGCCCGCCCCCAACTCCCTCAACGATATAACTCTGACAAAAACTAGCCCCTGAACCGGGCCTCTAGATACACGTATCCGTAGCGAACCGGAGATC
>JBIIHY010000019.1:0-16617 GCA_044235305.1 Bdellovibrionota bacterium | reverse complement strand
GGCTGGTCTAGCAGTAGCTGATACCCTGCGCTCGAACGCTCGTATGTCAGCAGTTGCAATGCGTAACGCTAATGACGGTATCTCATTCCTTGCGATAGCAGATGGCGCGATGAATGAGATAGGAAATATCCTCACCCGTATGTCGGAGCTTGCAGCTCAGGCTAGTAACGGTACATTCAGCAGTTCTCAGCGGACCGCACTAAATTCTGAGGCTTCTGCCCTGAAAGATGAAATAGATCGTATTACCGCAGTAACGTCGTTTAACGGTAATGGGATCATAAACAGCGGCGCTACCAGTATTGTTCTCCAGGTGGGAATAGATAACACAGCGAACTCAAGGATCACGGTAACTCCACAGCGTGCTGATTCAGGTGATATCGGTATTGGTACCTTTAACTTGGCTGACACAACAAACGCAGGAGTTGCGGTTGCAAGCATCGCCTCAGCAATTAGCACGTTGGCCAGTCGCCGCGGAGCCCTTGGTGCTATCGAATCACGTCTACGGAGTACGGTCAGCACCCTCGGTGTAGCACAAGAAAACTTCATGGCAGCCGAGAGTCGTATTCGCGACGTTGATGTAGCAGCCGAATCAGCAGAGCTCACGCGTCTCTCCATCTTGCAGCAGGCTGGAGCATCGGTGCTGGCACAGGCTAATCAGGCGCCGTCCTTGGCCCTTTCACTGTTGCGTTAGCCGTCAAACGGACTCATTTATAACTTTGTTCTGACGCAAGTTCAGCTACTTAGGCGTGTTAATGTCGGCTAACTAAAGCATTTGGTAGTCAAGCTGGATAGGTAGACGTGCGTGCTTGTGCCAAGCCGCATCTAAACTTCTCGTATGAACGTTGCATTGAACCGCATATCAAGCCGGATCAGATTATTCACGCTTTATGCGTCGCTGGTACTGGGAGTCGTTCCTGGAGCTGTGCTCGCAGACGAGGCACGCATATACGTCATTCGTGAAAGCGACGGAACAATCAGGTTTACTAACAAGCCACCGACCTCTGACCTGCCTGCGGAGGTATTCACGGCGCGTGCCGGACGGGTTTCATACTACACTCCTTCGCGCCTGCGCGGTGTACGCAGGGTGCATTTAAATCGGTACGATGAAGTCATCATGCGTGTTGCCGAAGAAAATAGCGTTGATCCTGCGCTGATTAAGGCGGTTATACACGCTGAATCTGCATTTAACCCACGAGCTGTTTCCCCCAAGGGGGCGTTGGGGCTTATGCAGCTCATGCCTGGGACGGCACGGATGCTAGGAGTGCCGAATGCGTTCGTACCTGAACACAATATCGAGGGTGGTACACGTTACCTGGCGCAGTTAATTAAACGACACGGACGGGTCGACCATGCCCTCGCTGCCTATAATGCAGGTGATGTTCCCGTGCAGAGGTACAACGGAATCCCACCGTACGCTGAGACCCGTAACTATGTTAGGCGTGTACTGCAGCTAAAAAAGCAGTATAGTGCCCCTCGTAATGGCTGACTGGTACAAACGACTCCCTAATTGGCTCACCTTTTTAAGACTGGTTCTAATACCGGTCTTCGTCGTTTTTCTTTTCGATCCAACGCCTGCTGCAATGCGCACTGCCGCTATTATCTTCGTCTTTGCAGCGCTGACTGACTATGCTGACGGTATCTTAGCCCGTCGCTACTCAGCTATTACCGACTTTGGAAAGCTCTTTGACCCGCTTGCTGACAAAATCCTCGTGATGGCTGCGTTGGTCATGTTGGTAGGAGTTCAGGACAGCTCGTGCCAACCGATCGTTCCAGCTTGGATGGTTGTACTTATCCTTGCGCGCGAGCTCTGGATAACGGGTATGCGGGCATTCGCTGCCAAGGACGGCACGGTGGTGTCGGCAAAATCTGGGGGGAAGGTGAAGAGTGCGCTTCAGATGGTAAGTATTCTGGCCCTTCTCCTCCACGATTACTCCTTTTCAGTGCTTGGCTTCCGATTGACCCTACAGTTTGTTGGACTCAACATTCTCCTCGTTTCACTCGTATTTTCATACATATCTGCGGTCGATTATTCTTTGGCAATCTTTGCCCCTGATAAGGGTTCACTTGCGCAGATAACGAAGGAGGTTGGGGGCTCGCTGCTGCGTCTTTCAGGGGGCGGGGAAGCCGAAGTAGATGGCCGGACCGATCAGCCTAAGGCTGATTCGAGCGCACAAGAGCCGAATGATCTCAATAAGCACGGTGACCAAGACCAGGGCAGGTAGGGCTCGGGGCATTTGCTCAGAAGCCGATTTTTAGGGGCACCACGCTAAGGGTAGTGCATTTTTACTTTAACAGTGTTAAACCTCTATGGAACTTCGTGTCGTAGGTGGTAATTCGGATCATGCGATTAGAGCGGTTAGAGGTCTTTGGATTTAAGTCATTCATGGAGCGGCTAGTGCTGCCGCTTGAAACCGGTATTACCGGAGTTGTTGGCCCGAATGGGTGTGGCAAATCGAACGTAATTGACGCTCTGCGCTGGGTGCTTGGTGAGACTCGTGCTTCACAGCTGCGCGGAGGGGTTCTCGAAGATGTTATTTTCAACGGAACCGAGTCGCTACGACCGCTTGGATTGGCTGAGGTTTCGGTCGTTATTCGAGCCGATAAAGAGAATCTCTTTAGTGATCTGTTATCAAATTACGAAGCTGCTGAGATTGCAACCGGAGGCGAGGGGCAGCAGCTAGCAGCGGAGCTGCCGCTGACTGAGGTTTCTAATTCAGATACTCCAGTTGAGGCACATTCGGAGGTGGCTGAGACTGAAGAGCTTGTTCCTTCGGAGGCCTCTGCGCCGGGCGATTCTGCGTCGTTACCAGCCGATTCGTCAACAGGCGAGGTGACCCTTAGTAGCGATGTATTGACCGATATTCGGGCGTCGCTTGCAAAGTATGCTTGGCTGCGTGGGGTGAGCGAAGTCCAAGTTACTCGTCGTTTATACCGAAGTGGAGAATCTGAGTTCTTCATCAATAAGGTGCAGTGCAGGTTAAAGGACGTCAAAGAGCTCTTTAGGGTTCTCGGTATGACAGCGCGAGGCTATACGATTATAGCCCAGGGAGAGATCGGTCGTATTATATCAGCCAAACCCGACGATCGACGCTCGGTCATCGAGGAAGCAGCGCACATCTCAGGCTTCCGCGAACATATGAACGCGGTTGCTAAACGTATCACCGATACCGAGGGCCAACTTGTTAGATTGGACGATGTAATAAAAGAAGTGACCCGAAACGTCGGAAATCTGAAGCGTCAGGCAGCGCGAGCTGTCGCGCGTAAGGAGATGAAGGAGCGGCTTGTAATCTCCGAGCGCACGTTGTTTCAGGATACCCTTACACGACTCGCAGCGCGATCTCAGGAGAGCTCCGAGAAGGTTGAGGCAATATCACTAGAGGAAGCTAAGGCGCTCGAGGCGCTTAATGAGGCCCGCTCGCAAGAGGGTGGTGCTCGAGAGGGCTTAGAGTCTTTAGAATCTGAGATTGAGCAGCTCAGGAGAGAGAGTGATAGCGCTAAAGAGCAGCTCTCTATAAGAAATCGTGAGCTGTCTAGCAGGGAATCAAAGCTTCGGGAAGTAAATTCTTTGATGCAGGCGCGTGCCACCGAAATTAGGCGGCTTGAGGAACGACGAGTTACCATCGCTCAACGCCGCAAGGACAGCGAGGATGCTCTAACGCGTCTTCAAGAATCCGAAAAAGAGATTGCAGAGCAGTTAGAGACTCTCGATTTATCCGGAGAAGAGGAGCTTAAAGCCCTCAATGTATCCCTCCATTCTTTACGCGACGAGCAGCGAGCTAAGGACCGCACCGTGCGTGAGATGCGCGACAAATTAGTGTCCGCGCAGAGTCGGCGGGATGCTTTGCAGTCGCAGATTACAGCCGCATCGCCGCTTACCCACCTCAAGCGTGCACTCGGGGGTGAGCACAAGATGCCGCCTGAGATTACCGGTGAATTTAAACAGCTAGTCGATGGAATTACAGTTCCGGGTGAGTACACCAAGGCGCTCCAGGCTGTGCTTGCTGAACGTGCCTCGTTCTTGGTTGTTGATGAAGTGACAAAAGTTGCTCGAACTTTCCAGGAGTTGGTGCTGAAGGCTGACCCAGACAACAAAAAAGGTATTGGGCTCGGTTTGTTCGCTGCTATCACAGCAGAGCAGGCTGAGGGCACAGCTACTCTGGAATCAACGCCCGGGACGGCTCCGATTCTCTCAGTCGTTAGTGCGTTGCCGTGGAGCGAAGGAATCGTTCGAAGATTGCTTTCCAAGGTTTGGGTAGCAGATGACCTTGACGCTGCCCTACGGTTCATCGATTCGTTACAAGCTGCCAATCAGGTCGATCCTGATCTCGTTGTCGTTACCCGTAGCGGCGACCTACTTTCTCCGTGGAGCTTCTACAGCTTGCGGCACGATGGCGGCGTGATTCAGATGAAGAGTAAGGTCGATGAGGCCGAAAAGATCATCGCTGAGAATCAGGGCGCTTACGAGCGTATTACGGCAGAGCGTGATGAGGTATTTCGCGCCATACAGGTGGCCGAAGCACGAGCAACTGAACTTGTTAGGGCGATTCAGCAGGCGCAGGCTAGGCTGCGGGAGCTGACGAATCGTCAAGCAGAGGTCCGGGGACGGCTACAAAGCGAGTCCCGGATGCTCAATCAACTCGATGGTGACCTGCAGCGCTTCGAGCCGCAAATAGTTGAGATGCGAGATCATATCACAACGCTTGAGGAGGCTGCATGCGAAGTAACTCAAGAGATTGAGGCGCTCAAGGAGGTCGATAACTCTGACATCGAAGGCCTTCTGCAGCGCGTTGTTGCTGAGCTGCGCACCCTCGAGGAGAAGCGGCGCGCGATTCGCGAAGCTTCAGCGCAACTCCTTCGCAATGTAGAGCTTCGACGCCAGGCGCACGAAGGTATCAAGGAGCGGCTCCTTCGTGAACGGATGACCGGAGAGCGTTTGCGTGGTGATTATGCGTCGGCTGAAGCGGCTATCGTTGAGCGCTTCGGGCAAGAGGTGCTGGCTGAGATTCTTGAGGCGAGAGCATCTGTTGCGAGTCTTGAAGAGGGTGTGCGTCGGGCGCTTGAGCAGGAGGTTACAGGACTCCGGCAGCGGCTTGAGCGTGAGGGAGAAGTAGATCCATCTGTTGTTGAGCAGCACGAGGTTGAGAGTAAGCGGCTTGATGACCTGACGCAGCAGCGTGAGGATCTGGTGAAGGCAGTGGCGACTCTTCAGGCGACGTTGGTTGAGATATCTGAAGCGTGCACGCGACGGTTTACCTCTACGTTTGAAACGATACGGAAGAATTTTGCTTACTTTGGTCCGAAGCTCTTCGGCGGAGGAAGCGCCGAGCTATCGCTTGTTGACCCAACTAAACCGTTAGAGACTGGCGTTGAGATATTCGTTCGTCCTCCAGGAAAGAAACCGAAGAGTATCGACCTTCTTTCCGGAGGTGAGAAGGCTCTGTGTGCCATAGCACTTGTGTTTAGTATGTTCATGGTGCGGCCGAGCCCGATCTGCGTTCTCGATGAGGTTGATGCTCCACTTGATGAGGCCAACGTGCAGCGTTTCGCTGATTTCATCAAAGAGATGAGTAGCCGTACGCAGTTCCTGATGATTACGCACAATAAGCAGTCGATGGCAGCGGCTGATACCCTTGTAGGGGTCACCATGCCACAGCCGGGCGCTTCTAAGGTGCTGACCGTTTCTTTACAGGAAGCAGTTAAGCAAGTAGCCTAACGGGATAGGCGCTGCCGGTGTCGGCAGTGTGCTTTCCTGTGGAGTAGTGTGAAGTCTTTAATTGTTTCCTTCGAGTTGTGGTCTCTCGCGGTTGATCCGTTTCTTCTGGGGGCGGTGCTTTGTTGTATTATCCTCGGGTTTGCGCTGCTGGCTGTGCGTAGACGCAGGTCGGCTCAGGCGCCTCAGGGTGCTGTGGAACCGGTCGTTGCTCCAGTTGGTCAGTTGGAGGCAGGCGAACCAGAGAGCAGGGGGCCTGGCGAATCTCTGGTGGAATCGGAGTCAGTGGGACGTGCTGAGACACCATCGGAGATAGTTGCGCCATCTGAGGCTGCTCGCGCCCCAGCAGAGGTGACTACCACATCGAGCATATCTCTTGGAATGAAACAGACCAGGAGCTCGTTTCTGGGGCGATTGAAGTCGTTGTTCTCGCTCCGTTCGCGAATCGATACGTCCTCTCTTGATGAGCTTGAGGAGCTACTGATTGCGAGTGACGTTGGACCGCGTTGTGCACAGGAGCTTGTAGATTCAGTTCGTGGGGCTGTGCAGTCACATCGAGACGTGACGCAGGATGTGCTCACCGAGTTACTCAAGAGTGGCGTCAGGGGACACCTCGTTGATATCCCTGCAAGTCACCGTATCTACTCGGGCGATGGTGCTCCGCTCATTGTTCTTGTTGTCGGTGTTAATGGAGCGGGTAAGACTACTACTGTGGCCAAGCTTGCTGCGCGGTACAAAGCTGCAGGGAAGAGGGTGCTTGTTGTTGCTGCGGACACCTTCCGTGCTGCTGCCGTGCATCAGCTTGAGGAGTGGTCAAAACGGATCGGATTTGAGGTTGTAAAGGGTGCTGAGAACGCCAAACCAGCAGCGGTTGTTTTCGATGGAATGGTGGCAGCAAAGAGTGGCTCTTTCGATGTGGTGTTAGTCGACACCGCTGGCCGGCTACACACCAAGACAAACTTGATGCAGGAGCTTGAAGGGGTAAAGAACTCAATCACTAGACACATTCCCGATGGGCCGCACGAAACGATCCTAGTTGTAGATGGTGTCAGTGGTCAGAACGCCCTTATGCAGGCGCGGCAGTTTAATGAGGCCGTTGCCTTGACTGGAGTTGTGGTTACAAAACTTGATGGTACTCCTAAGGGTGGAATTATCGTTCCAATTTCTCAGGAGCTTAAGGTGCCGATCGTGTATGTGGGCGTTGGCGAAAAGGCGTCTGACCTCTTGCCGTTCTCTGCCGATGAGTTTATCGCGGGGATGTTTGACCAGACAGATGACGCGCCCGTGATGACGAACGGGAGCGCAGTAGGAGGTATCCGGCTATAAGGATGACCGCGAGGCCAAACAGCTCTTTTACCTCATTAACGGTGGAGAGGATCTCGCGGTAGTGCTCTCCGCAGACATATCCGATTCCAAGCATCAGTGGAGTTGTTATAAGTGCAGCGATCGCGTCGGCAACGATAAAGCGGATAAATGAAACGCGTACTGCTCCGCAGAAAAGAAATGTGGCAGTCCGCAGGTAGAAAAGATGGCGTGCCACCATAATCGTGAGAAAGGTACGTTTCTCGAGATTGCCGCGAAGGCTGCGGATACGGTGAACTGAGAAGTACCGCCTGGCCCACCGTTTGCGAAGGATTGTTGGCCCAGCAATCCAGCCAATCCGATAGATGATAAGGTCACCTGCAATAATCCCGGTGTAACACACCAAAGACATCAGTAGCAGGTTAGATTGACCAGAGGAGACGAGAATGCCGCCTGTTATGAGCGCAATATCCTCAGGCATTGGCAACCCCACCGCCCCGGCGAGGAGCATAAGGAATACCAGCACGTAGCTTGCAAAGCCTTGCGTTAGAAGGACAGCATCGACCATCGCGAGACTATAGCCTGGTTGTGAGAGTGTGGCAAAAGCAGTACCACCAGCAGTTGTTGACCAGACCTCCTGCCCAGCGTCGCCGTCCTGGGCGCTTGTTCTACTGGGTGAAGCGGCAGGGCTTGGGCCGCTACCGCGCCGTTCGGGTTACCGCCTTGTCTAGCAACGACGCCAGCATCACAAGAGCTGACTGCTCCTGCATGGAGAGGTCCTTAGGCGTGCCGCTACCTCCAGTGCGCTCAAGGTATACCACACCGACAGCGCGTCTCCCTAAGCCCACTGGCATCGCTGCCGGGGTATGCCCATCAGGAAATATACTGTTACCGGTTGTAACCGTTTGGCCCATAACAAAGGCTTTGTAGTCTGGATAGCTTGAGATGGACGGGTCGTTCAGAGAGCGAACGTACTTTCCAGCAACAAAACCAGGTACCTTGCCAAGAGCGACACGTCCGGTAAGCGCAGTGCGTTCTTTATTACCGAGGAGCAAAACAACGCGAGAGAACGATAGCGTGTACGCACACGCCTCCATCACCATGGTAATGATCGTTGAAGTCGGTTCATTTCCCTTTAGAGCTGCTCTTATATCTGCGACGTACTTATTTAGCTTGGCAAGCTCGTCACTGAACTCGACCTGCTCTTCCTGCTGACGCGGCGCGGGTTCCGCGCTGCGTGCAGGGGCCGATGGTGTCACCGGTCGTGGTGCTGCCGCAGGCGCACCGGGAGGTTTTGGTGGGCCTGTACGCGGAGCTGCCGTACGCGGAGGCGCCTTTATAGTTTTGTCCAGCACTACCGCTTCGAAATTTAAGGTTACTTCTGGAAGAGCTACGTTAATTGCATCACAGTGGCTCTTCAGGGCCGGACCAAGTTCTGTAACTGCTTGCTGCACAGCGTCGACCGGCACATCAAACTGCATGATCGCATCGTGCAGGGCATGTGTCACCGCTGCTGGGTCCGAAGAGCCATTTATTGCATCAGAAGCAAGCGCTGCACACCCTAAGCATCGGCTTAAGTTATTCAGGTCTTCTGCTGGCGCTGTTGCATCAGGGCTTTTGTTTGCAATCGCATCGGTTTTGCGCAGAACATCGGAATAGTACTGCGGAAGTCCGATAGAGCTTGTTATCTCGCTGCTGATCTCTATGGGCGTAAGGCCAAAGAGCTGCTTTATGCTTAACGCAAGGCTTTGGCCCTTCTGCTCCGAACGTTTGACGGCAGAATCATACAGCTGCGGGTAGTAGAAAGCGAGCATGAGGGTTCCGATCTCGGCCATCATACCAACGAGAAAGCCGGACTCAGTGCTTCGTTGAGAGATCGACTTGCTTGCCGTGTTAACGGTAGCGGAAGCGAGTGAGCTTGTAAGCAGCGAGGTGAGTACGCTACGGCGCAAGCACAGTGCAAAGGCTCCATTTTTACGAGCTTCGGGTACAAACTTCTGGAGCAGGATAAGGCTTGAGCACATTTCTACGATAGGCTTCATTCCAATCTGAATGATAGCTTGGCTTATCGTGGTTATCGGTTTTGTGGGTTTGTAAAAAGCTGAGTTTACAAGGGATAAGATTCGCATTCCAAGAGAAGGCTCTTTAAGTATTATTTCCGCAATTTGATTTGCCGTAGTAGCTGGATTCATTGCCAGGGCACGTAGTTCCGCGACGACCTTAGCGCTCGTTGGGAAGTCTCCTGACTTTGAGAGAGATTTCTTAAGCTTAGCAACGATGTCGTCGCTGGTTGACTGCTGTCGGTCGGGTTCGGCTCGTCCAGATTGAGTGTCAGTGGTTCCCATGTTATCCGCGCTCCTAGAATCTAGTAAGAGTTATCGGAGGCTCACACAGCAAGCATGAGTATTTGGTGCTTAATACTGCTAACTCGAAAGGGCTCGCTCAAGGGTGAGGTTGCGTACGCTCTTAATCACCTCTGTCGGCTTAAATGGCTTGACGATGAAGAGGTCGGCACCCGCCGAGAGAGCTGCTTCCTTGTCTGAATTGAATGCGCACGCGCTTAACACGATAATCGGTATGTCTTGTTGGCCTTTGGTCTCTCCATCGCGTACCTTCTGGATAAGATCCAACCCGCTCTCTTTCGGCATGGCGAGGTCGGTAAGGATAATGTCGGGTGTAGTTGAGTCAAGCAATGCTACACCATCGCGCACTGAATTCCCCACGTGCACCGAGGCCCCGGCTTTTGTTAGGATAGCGGACAGAATATCGCAGTTTACCGGATTATCATCGATGACTATTAGTGTTAGCCCGTCCAAGCTCTGAGCGCTGACCTCGTCAGACTCCTGAACGATAGATTGCCCATCACTGCGGGCAACGGGGAGCATTATCCAGAACGTAGAGCCCTGTCCTTCTGTGCTCGTAACGCCGATTCGACCCCCGTTTAGCTCAGTCAGTCGACGGGTCAGATTAAGTCCGATTCCAGTACCTTCTTGCGACTTACTGTAATCATCCTCGCCGCGTTCAAAGCGCTCAAATAGGGTTGCCTGTTTGCTTGGTGGGATCCCCACACCAGTATCTGAGATGCTAATTCGTACCTTATCAACTACCACCTCAACAGCCATGCTGACTGAGCCTCCCTTAGGGGTATATTTTACGGCGTTTGAGAGTAGGTTGATGATGATCTGTTGCGTGTGCTTAGGGTCTGCAAAGAGTGATACTTCTTTGTCGGGACCTGAAAGCATCGGCTGCTCAATCTTAACGCCCTTCTTTATAGCTGTCTGCATCATCAGCTTGTATGACTGGGTAAGGAGATCTTGAACCCGGACGTTGCGCGGCTCTGGGTCCTCTTTGCCCGATTCCACCCGCGCCAGATTGAGTACGTCGTCGATTAGATTTTTAAGGTGCTCACTCGAGTGCGAGATTGCAGAGATGGCCTCCATCTGACGTTCTGTGACGGGGCCAAAGATCCCCTCTTTGAGAATGCTTGAGTACCCCATGATAGCGGTAAGTGGAGTCCGCAGCTCATGACTCATATTTGCCAAAAACTGAGATTTGGTAGTATTGGCCTGCTCGGCCAGAGCCTTCTGGTGTTCAAGTTCTTGAGTGCGCTGCTCAACAAGGCTTTCAAGTTTCTCGCTGTAATCCTGAATCTGCTGCTGGGTTCTAGCGTTCGCTAATGCTACCGCTGCTGCTTGGCAAAACTCCTCAAAGGAAGCCTTCTCCTCTTCGGCGATTGATTGCTCTTGTCGTGATCCGAGGATGAATACACCAAGGGGGTTCCCGTGTACGTCGATACATTGAAGGTCTACTGAGGTGAATCCTAGTTCTGATAGGATATGCAGAGTTGGATCGGAAGCGGACGCTAGGTCTTGCACGGCGACGTGGCCGCCTAACGTTAGTACCTGTCCGAGTAGACCTCCCCGTGTTGATAGAGTTTCCGGAAGGACGTTTTCATCACACCCAAAGGTGCCTTCATGAAACAACTGGAGGTCTCCGGTCGCTTCGCTCAAGATTAGAATAAGTGCTAGATCTGCGCCAAATCGAAAGGCTGCTTGGCGGGTAATGCTCTTCAACATCGAGCGGAACCCAGTATTGGCCGCAACGAGCGAGGTCAGCTGGTTAAGAACTTGCAGTCGGTCGAGGAGATGCTGCACAGAGGCACTCATCCGTTGCCGCTCAGCTACGATCGCTAGCCACCGTGTGCACGCTACAACGGTGGCAATTGCGCTAGCTGAGGTGTTTGCTGGATCTAGGATAGTAACTGCACCAACCTCAGACGTAAGGGATGTCGCACTGTTTACCAGGTAGCAGCGGTCATCATATCGCCGTAGGGTACAGCTCTGGTCGCTTAACGTTGATACTTGAGGTGGGTGCGGGGTGTACTCAGGCTCCGCGATAAAACCAGGCGATGTAAAAACGGTGTACAGCTCGGGTCGCTCCTCGCTGTGTCGGAGCGAGACGGAAACGGCTTTTCCCCCAGTGGCGCAGCCAGCCGCTATCCCGATTGCTTCGAATATCTGAGTCGGTTCGGCGCCCTGAATAAAAAGGGATACTATACCGGCAGTTGGGTCCTCTGGCACTAAACAGCGCGCAGCAGTGGTATCCTTAGTCGGATTCCTATCTTGTGTGGTTGACACGTTATCCCTCGTTACTAGCTTCTCGGACTATATCGGTAGCCTGGCAGCGATCCTTGAGGCTTCTGCAAGTGCTCTAAGCGACTTCTCCCAGGGGGGTAGGTGTCGTAGGTAAGTACCTTAATTGGCTGCCCTAGAGCGCTGCTTTTGCGGCATTGCTGATTAATGGTTCTGGGTGTTTGGTGAAGGTCTTAAGGGCCGACCTCGCCGTTTCGGCTGCTTCTGGGGTCCCTATCCTTAAAAGTGATAATGCGGCCTGGAGTCTAACCTCTGGGACTGGGTCTGTGGCTAAGACCTGAGAGATAGGGCCAACGGCAGGGGATGCAAGTAGTCCGAACTGTCCGATAGAGAACAGGCATGCCGCTCGGGTTGAGGGGTGAATGTCGTGTAAGGAGCCGATTAGGCGGGGCAGCGCCGCCCGTGCGCCAGCCTGAACATAGGGCTCGCGACGTTTGATGGCAAGATTTGCTGCAGTCGCCGCAACCATCGCATGCTTATCGCGCAGCAATCGAAGCAGCTCTTCAGGTTCTGGTTGGTAGGGGCCGGGGAAGCCTGCAAGGGTTGTTAGGGCAGCCGCTCTGATATCTGGCGATGGGTCAGCAAGCAACGAGCGCATCACAATGGAGAGGGCTTCTGCATGTTGCGGAAGCTTGCTCGCTGAGGTGGCAGCAGCATAGCGAACCGCTGTCGCCTGGTCTTTGGCGGCTTGCGTAAAGACCTCGCCCACCAGCGAGCCAGGCTCAGCTATGGTGACGCTTAGCTCGAGGATCTTTAGCCGAATAGTAGGGGCAGCTTCTTTGAATCGAGCGGCTAGCTGAGGCATCGCACCCTCACCGAGATTAGTAAGCTCCACTAGAGCCTCCTTCTGCAGCACTTCATCAGCGCTCAAGAGCCGGTCAACCGCGGGTTTAGCAAGCGGATGATCAACAAGACCTATGGGGTGATACAGACACCCGGATAAGAGGGTGAGTACAAGAATTCCCAGAGTCAGACACGTTGCGTGTGGTGCGGCGCTTCTCTTCACAGTGCTCAATTAGTCAGGTCCGGCGAGAATCCTCTTCGCATGGTGTTCTCGGTCACCACTCGCGGTTCAGTAAATTGTACGAGGTAATCCGGACCACCAGCTTTAGAGCCAATGCCTGAGAAGCGGAACCCTCCAAATGGTTGTCGGCCAACCAGGGCCCCAGTTATAGATCTATTTATATACAGGTTCCCAACCTTAAACCGCTGTTTAGCTAACGCGAGGTTGCCGGGGTGGCGTGAGAACACTCCACCCGTGAGGGCGTACTCAGAATCATTCGCCATGTCTAGTGCTGCCTCAAAGGTCTCAGCCCTGGCGCACGCAAGCACGGGACCAAATATTTCATCCGTCCACAGCGTACTGTCGCGCGGGACATCACGAAAGATGGTTGGGGCAACGAAGGATCCTTGCTCGACTAGAGCTGCCGACAGAGGGGTTTGAGCGGCGACTGTGATGCCGTGAGCTGCGTTGATAGTTGCCAGGATCCGGCCCTGACTCTCCCGGTCTATAACAGGCCCGAGGAAGCTGGCAGGGTCAGCTGCTGCCCCCACAATCAGATCCTTAACTGCCTGGGAGAGCCGTTCAATCAGGGGCTCATACGCAGCTCCTACTGCTATCAGCCGCGAGCACGCCGAGCACTTCTGACCTGCAAATCCAAAAGCGGAAGTCAGGATACCGCGCACTGCGTCATCAGAGTCTGCATCCTCGTCAACTATGATGGCGTTTTTTCCGCCCAGTTCAGCAACTACTCGCTTTATTCCGCGCTGGCCAGCAGCTGTATCCGCAGCTGTTTGGATGATTTCAAGCCCAACTGCACGGGAGCCTGTAAATGCGACCATCGCTACATCCGGATGCTGCACCAAGAACCGTCCTACTGTCTCGCCCCGCCCTGGAAGAAATGCCAGCGCGTCGTGGGGCACACCGGCTTCAAAAAGAATCTGTGCAAGCTCATACGCAATCAGGCTTGCTTGTTCGGCGGGCTTCAAAACTACCGTGTTCCCCGTAACGAGAGCCGCAACAGTCATGCCGCACGTTATAGCGAGCGGGAAATTCCACGGTGAGATAACAACGACCACGCCGCGGGGTTGGTAGAAGTAAGTGTTCTCTTCACCGAGTACCTGGTCCGTAAGGCGCGGCTCCCACATTCGGTCGACTTCGTCGGCGTAGTAAGCACAGAAGTCTATCGCTTCCGCTACATCACCATCAGCTTCTCGCCACGGCTTTCCCGCTTCGCGAATAATCAGTGCTGCCAGCGCAGCGCTGCGCTCCTTCATCAAGCGCGCAGCACCGCGAAGGATATTCGAGCGCTCAGAGTAGCTGCGCTCACTCCACGAGTGGAAACCGCGAGAGACTGAAGCGATGGCTTGGCCCGCTTGTTCAACAGTAGCAGCGTGAGTACGACCCACGAGAATCGAGTGGTTGCTCGGGTCTACACGATCGATAAAATCCGAGGAGAATACGGGTTCACCGTCGATAATTGCGTGCGCAGTAAACTTTCCTCCAGCGATCTTCTCCGAGAGGGTTCGAAGAGATACTTCGTACTCTCCCCGAGTTTCCTTCAGGCTAAAGTCCCTCAAGGGGTGATTGGTGAAATGCGGGAAAGATTTCATGGTGTGTGCTCCTTGAGTGGTGAATCCATGTTGTTGTTGGCGGTGGTAGGCTGATCACTTTGTTCGATATCCTCAGGCTGCATGCACGGTGCCCGCAGCAATCTCTCTACCTGGCTCTTCTCAAAGAACGTGTGCCGCAGGAACGATTCGTTTGAGGTATTCTCAAGCAGCCGGCGTACGAAGTAGCCCATGCCTGGGAGGATCTCTCCTAGTGGCACATACATCCGAACCAGATAGCCCCTGTTTAGAAATGCGGTCGCTATCGGCTCAGCCATCCCGTAGAGAACCTGAATCTCAAAGTCACGTTCCGAGAGTCCGCGCTTTTTAGCATAACAGCAGGCATGGGCGAGGGAGCGCACGTTGTGCGAGCCGAAAGCAGGGAGACACAGCGTAGTGTTATCGAGCAGGATGCGCGAGAGTCGCTCATACACAGCGTCAGTCGATTCCTTTTTTTGCCACAGAGGGAAGTCCCAGTGGTTTTGCGCGCTGACTACCCGCTCAAAATCCCAGTAGGCGCCTTTGACGAGCCGAATTGCTATGCGCGAGCCGCGTGCCCGTGCACATTCAAGCATCTCGCGCACAATTCCTTCAGCCCCTTTTGCGTAAGCCTGGATGACGATTCCAGGGAGCGGAAAGTCGATAAACTCTGGGCTTAGAAACACCCGCTTGAAGGCCTCGTAGATGATAGAATTCGTACCTGAGTCTTCAGCATCAACGTACACCAACGCCTTTACGGCTCGAGCACGCCGCACGACCTCAGATAATCTCTCTGACAGCACCTCCACGCTGCGAGTTGAATTGAGCACGTTAGTCTGCGAATAGAGCGCCGACAGCTTCACCGAGATACACACCGGAGTTGATTCTCCAGGGTGGCCTGGAACGAGCTCTTCTTGCCCTTTCAATTCGCGCGCAAAGGTGTCGAGTGCATCCAAGTAGCGAGATTGATAGTCGAGCGCCTCACCCTCAGAGACACAGTATTCCCCTAGTAGATCAACGGTGAAAGCGAAACGGCTTTTGCGGAGGCGCCGTAAGGTTGCAGCTGCAGTGCGTGGCGAATCACCGGCGATAAACATGCCTGACATCTGCTTCACTCCGATCTTGACGCACATAGCGGTGATGCCGGCCAACAGGGGAGCACGGGAGAGTCCGAGTGCCCAGGAGAGAGCAGGGTGTATCGCAGCTAGTGGTGGGCTTAGGTACTGATAGACGTGTTCGGCGATAGCAGCAGAGTTAGGAAGCGTCGGAAGCACGTCCACGAGCCGAAAGAGGTTGACCTTGAAGTCAGCTTGCTTCATCGACCACCCCATGAGGAGGTTGCTCCAGTAGCGTGATTCATAGGGGCGGGGCTTGACGTTCCCCATAGCCTCAAACACTGAGCGTCCAAGCTCGTTGATTTCGCCCTCAAGGCTTGCTGATGCAGTGGGTGTAGTAGAGGGGGCCTCGGGCGCAAGCATAACGGTTAAATTATACGGTATTTGAGGGATAACCTGCTAGCAGGGTTTTTAAAAAATAAGGGGCTTCGACTTTTTTAGTGGGTGCTTTTTGATGATATCGGGCCGTGAACGCGCCCCTGCTCGTGCGCGTACCCGAAAACATAAACTCGCGTGCGCCCAACATAGCTTATAAACCACGCTAGTGAGCACGAGTTCTCCGCTCTCGTGTTCGTCAGCGGAGATGAAGGTAGGTAGGTAGGTAGGTAGGTAGGTAGGTAGGTGGGTTAATAAACCAACAGTAGTACTGCAATCCCTTCCGGTTACGTTCACGTTCATGTGCACCTTCATGTTCACGTCCGGAAACGCCAGTTCTACCCACTCGATTCCGTCGATGAGCCAAAAATAGAGATATCGTATTTAACGCGCAACTTCCTGTGCTGGGTAGCGAATTACTACCTAGGTATGTGGGTGATCGTCCCAGGGGCGTTTTAGGATGATTGCTCCCCTTTAAGAGAGTTAGAACGGAGGTGATATATGACATTTGAATTGCCGGGTGCGGTTGAGGCGGGTTCCCTTGGAATCCAACGGGTAGCGTTACACGGGCCATTGAATGAAGGAGCCACTGGGGTACGGGATGTGGCTTCGCCACGCGCTTTGCCAGCGGAAGACTCAAAGCGCTGGGCAGAGATCAAAGGGGTATTCACTGGTGACGGAAGCGTAAGGCCCGGTGGTCTAACGCCAGACACTGTGGCAGCGGTGAACGACATCACTAAGATCCTTCAACTCCAGACAGAGTTGCAGCGCTATCAACTGCGCGTCGAGGTCGTCAGTAAGGTCTCTGAGTGTGCTGTAGCTACCATGCGAAAGCTTCAGCAGCAGCAGTAAAATTTTTCTTGTAGGAGGTAGT
>JBIIHY010000236.1:0-5334 GCA_044235305.1 Bdellovibrionota bacterium | reverse complement strand
TTTTTTCGCGAATGACGCGCTCTACCAGCTCAACGCTTTGTGCGCTGATGTGCGCGGTGCCAACGAGGAGGATCTCTCGGCCATCAATGGTGCAGCGGTCCACGTTGTTTTCGGATAGTGCTGGCGCGGTATCAGATGACATTGTTTGGCTACTGAATAGGTTAGCTTGAAAGAGAGCGGTATTTGATGCGCAAAGAGTTAGCCACAATAATTACATCAGAGCCTGTCATTATTAAAGCCCCAGCAACTGGGGAGATGTAACCGAGAGCGGCGAACGGGATAGCGATCACGTTGTAGAAAAAAGCCCAGAAAAGATTCTGTCTAATGGTGCTGTTGGTGATTCGCGCGAGGCGCACCGCTTTAGGTAGCGCTGCGATTGAGTTGCCACTCAAGAGCACCTGAGCTGAGTGAATTGCTACATCTGAAGCGGAAGCGATTGATATTCCAACCGATGCCTCAGCGAGCGTCGGGGCGTCATTAATACCGTCTCCAACAAAGCCTACAAACTTCTCTTTTTGAATAGCTCGTATCGCTTCAAGTTTTTGCTGTGGGAGCTGCTCTGAGAGAATGTGCGCGATTCCGACGTTTTTTGCGAGGTGTTCGCACTTGTCTAACCGATCGCCACTGATAAGAGACGTTGAGATCCCTAGTGCATGAAGTTGTGATACAACCTGCGGTGACTCTTTACGCATGTCGTCGGTTAGTGAAAGGGTAGCTATCAGGGAATCGTTTTTGAATAGTGCCAAGTCAAAATCGGCTGTGACGCCCTGCTCCAGCATCAGCTTCCGCCCGCCACACTTAACGGTTGAGCCATCCTGTAGCTTTCCTTCGATGCCGACACCCTTGCGTTCTTTGATGTCAGTTACGGTAGCAGGTGTAAGCGTTGAGCCTTGGTAGTGGCGACGGATAGAGGTTGCAATCGGATGAGAAGAACCGCTTTGTAGTCCAACCAGGATTGCAGCTGCTTCTTCAGCGCTTGATCCGTTGTGAGTTGTTATCCCGCTAAAATGAAGTTGTCCTTGAGTAAGCGTACCAGTCTTATCGAAAGCGATGTGCTCAACAAAGCCGAGTCGCTCCAGAGTGTCGCCACCTCGGATGAGAATACCGTTAGTCGCAGCGCGACCAAGCGCCACCATGATTGCGGTAGGAGTTGCAAGACCCATTGCACATGGGCACGCAATTACAACGATAGCGAGGCCGCGAACGATCGCTTCAGATGCAGTTAAACCAAAAAAGAGTAATCCTAGAGTTGTGACCAAAAGGCCGATGGCGATCACTGTTGGCACAAAGACAGCACTCACGGCGTCACCAATTCGTTGCACTTGGGGCTTACGTCGCTGCGCATCCTGCACAAGTCGAACTATTGCGGCTAGGGTAGTATCCTCACCAACAGAAGCTACGCGGGCCACAACAGAGCCGTCCAGTAAGATGGTCCCGCCCACGATGCGCTCGCCGATTGCGTGGTCAACGGGGAGGGATTCTCCAGTAATCATTGATTCATCAAACGAGCCAGACCCAGTCTCGATTATGGCGTCAGTGGGCACTTTATCTCCCGAGTTGACCCGCAGACGGTCGTTGACTGCAAGTTGAGCGGTTGCCACGGTCTCAGTACGCTCTTCTCCGTTGTCGCCCTTTACGATTCGGAGCGCCTGTTGGGGTTGAAGTTTTGAGAGCGACTCAATAGCCGTGGTTGTTTTTTTAACCGCACGTTCTTCGAGTATGTGCCCGATTAAGATGAAGCTAACAATCGATCCCACAGCTTCAAAAAAGAGGAGATCGTGAGAGAGGTGAAAGAGGATTGTAGATACGCTTGCAACGTACCCACATACGATACCAGCAACAATGAGCACATCCATGTTCGCAGCTCCGCCGCGAATAGAACGTATCCCGCTTGCGCCGAAATGGAGGAGCCCGATGATAAATGGCGGTGTGGCTAATGCCCATTGAAGAAAGGGGTTGTGTAGCGTTTCTCTGAGTGCGCCCTGGGGAAGAAACATAGCAAGGAGCATCGGAGCTGTGCATAACGCAGCTATGATAGTGAGGCGGCTCGTTGATGAGTGATGGTGGTGGTCGTCGTCGTCGTGATCGCAGTGTTCGTGGGAGTGTCCATGCGAGAGCTCGCTTACAGCGTATCCGAGCCGCTTCATACTATCGAGCACTTCTGGCAGAGTGGATGGATCGGTCAATGAGAAGCTCGTTCGACCACTGGCAAAGTCAACCACTGGGTTGAGAGCCCCGATGCGCTTAAGGTGTTTTTCGAGGGAGAGTGCGCAGTTGGTGCAGTTAAGCCCTGTTACGCGAACTACGACTTCATCTGAAGGGGTTGTTTTGTGGGCGGATTCCATCCCTGTACGGTATCACGGTTTGCGTTTTTCAACTACCGTTCCGTTCAGAAAAGAGCCGCTTCCCCAAAGGCCGCGATTGGCCTCGCGACCCCGTTTTGCGGCATTTGTGAATCGAGTGTTGTATTTAACGTTCGGTGGAATGGTTAACAGCGAGGCGTACCCCATCTCAAGCATCTGCTCGTTCGCCATGGCGCCATCAGGGAGGTATACATAGGCGAGTATACGGCCGTATCGGTCGCGTGGTTCGATGTCCTGTTCGAGCGTCACTACTGATCCTACAGGAATAAGCTTAGAGAGGTATTTTTTTGACTGTTGACCAATTTGAACGATGGTCTCTACATCCATGGAAGAGCGGTACGCCTGTTTGTATGCGCGATCGTTGAGCTTACTTTCCGGGGAGTCTATTCCGATCAGACGAACGGACTCTTTGCGACCAGCTATCTTCACCTTAATGGTGTCGCCGTCTGTGACGTAGAGCACCGTCGCAGAAGTGCGCGCTGCCGGAGTTGCCGCAGCGGTGTGGCAGATCGATGTAAGCCCAACTAGATATAGGAGGGCTAGGAGGTGGCTCATTAAAAAATTCTTCATCGTTGTTCTATCTTGTTTTCAGCGTAGGCTTTTATCAACAGTTCAAGGAGGGCTATCTGACTGCGAATAAGTACCCCTTCTTCAGTATCGTTGATGGTTCGCGCGCGCGGATAAAGTTTAATATCGTGACATTCGGGAATCATGTCGGTCCCACGCTGAATCGAGTCAGAGACCGAATCAAAGTGGTGATGCAGCGCCAGGTAGGTTCTATCGGGCTGCATTACAAGGGTATACCCCTTGTCACCATACGCCTCTGAGAATGCTCCATCGATTGTTACTGCTTTGCCACTTCGCTTTAGCGGTGACTCGCCTTGTTCAATCTTCACGGGCACGTGACCATTAACAATTATTCCGTCATTCGTCTCAGCGCCAAACTCAGCAAGGACTTTCTCACAAAACCAGCTTTCGTGAATCAGATTGAAGTAGGGGTTTTTGTGTTCGTGATGCGTACCTTTGTCAGCGATAAGGTAGCTCTCAAAGGTTGCTATCTTGTCCTTCCCAAAAAGTGGAGAAAGGGGTCCACACCAGAGGTACCAGAGTAGATCGAGATCTCTCTGGAGGGGTGATTGAAACGCGCGCTGTACCACAACCTCTATCGCGTCAAAAAGCTTCCGCCCGGCACACTCAACCCCATCTATTGATAGAGAGAGAAAGTTTCCTGCATCGTCGCAAGGAACACAGCCGTGAAAGATGAGGGCATGGTCACGAATGAGCGCCATGTGCCCCTTGCGAGCAAGGAATGTCATGTGATTCCACAGTATCGGGCTATTAGTAAAAGAGCTTTTGAGAGCTTGAATGCATGCTGTCTCTTCGGTGCTCAGCTCGGCTGGATTTTTGGGGTTGATGGTTGGAAATGCTTTATCGAGTAGGGGGTGGTCTTTTCCGTCAAGTGCGATCGTGCCAGCGCTCCAATCAGTATGCATCAACAAGTCTCGATGAGAGAGGTTAAAATGCGGATTGCGCGCTATTGTCTGGGATTCAAGTTTCCATTGAAGGACCGCTACGGCCTTCTGCATACGGGCAAGCAGTTGACGGTCTCGCCCTCCGCTGTCCTTGCACTCAAAGCGAGTAGCAGGATCGGTTGCGTACGAATGAGCAACCAATCTCTCAAGGGGGTCGAGTGGTATGCCGTACCCTTCCTCAAGCTGAGTTACGCGCCCGTAGCGCAAAGAGAGGCGAATAACCGTTGCGATACACAAGGTGTCACCACGGCAGGCTCCCATCCAGCTTGTATCGTGGTTCCCCCATGTAATCGATACGTTTGGTTGACGTGTCAGGAAGTCGATCGATTTATCGATGCGAGGGCCGCGGTCGCCAAGATCGCCAGCAACCACTAACTCGGATATTGCCAGGTTTCTAATCAGACGGGCCGTAAGTCGCAGCAGGTCGAGCTCGCGGTTGTGGGTAAGGAACGAATCAACGAGCGCCTCGAAATGGTGGGCATCTCTGTGGAACTGAGGGCTCAGAATCAGCTCACGGAAGAGTTGTAGGTATTGGTGAGGGAGGAGATCTGCAACGTGATGAAGCGAGTAGTTGGTAGCAAGAGCGCGCACTATCTCAAGCTTGGACCGCATAAGGCGAATTACAAGCGCGCGTCGGTCGGCGGCCACGCTGATGGTCTTAAAATAAAATAAGAATGACTCACGTGGGTAGTAAATAAAGCTCAGCAACTGAAGTTGCTCTTCGTTTGAAAGAGTACTTGAGAAGAGTGTGGTAACAAGTGGACGCAGGGAGCCAGAGGCATTGTTTACTACGTGGCGAAGTTTCTTGTATTCACCGTGTACGTCGCTAATAACGTGGACAGTACCCTTGGGGAGCGTTAGGGAAGATGACAGTACAGCAATCGTAGCAAGAGCCGAGTCGATAGAGGGGTGAAGTTTACTGAGTTCGCGCAGGTAGGGAAGAGCTGTATGGTCGCTTGTCAGCACAGTCACGTCTTGAATTTCACTCCTTAGCTGTTATTGACGGCCTTGTGTAGCTTGCGAGCCGAAATCATAAAGCGCTCTGTCGTAAATGCTTTCGGAGTAGCCAGGGTCTCAAAGAGCTCTCTTAGTTCGTTCTCAAATCTCTTTGAGAGTGATTGCGACGAGGCCATGGTTGCTTGTATGCCCATTCCTATCTGTTCAGCAACCTCATACGTTGGCCACTCAGCTTTTGCAGCAAAGGCAGAGAGCGAGCGTAGTACAGTCAGGCACGTCTCATCGTCGCCTGTGATGCTTCGTGCTATTGGTGCAACGTTGTCGTCGAGGAGCTCCCCTAATTCATCAACTGTATCGCTGATCTCCCCCTCTTTGAACCCGGCATGAAGCGCAGCTATAAGCTCTCCAAGCTCTTTTGAGGTTGCAGCATCAAGCGTTGATATCGCTTCTTTAATTATAACCAGCGAGGGAAGGTTTAGTTT
>JBIIHY010000235.1:0-5344 GCA_044235305.1 Bdellovibrionota bacterium | reverse complement strand
TACAACTGCCACGGGACGGGACATATCTTCTCCTCCGGTACGTACTTCTTAAGGTGTTGGGTAATAAGTGAGAGCATGTCGGTGCGCTCGTGCGGCGCGTACGATGCAGCACCGTTTTCTACTGTATAGGGATAGGTGACAAGTCGCGAATGTGGGGCGCGTTGCTGCATCTCGCGCAGGTATGAGCCGTTTATCCGAAAGACCCCAACTGATATATCGACTAAAGCAGCGAGATCGAGCGTCTGCGCCATGTAGTCGATAAGTTCAGGGTAATGCTCTTGCCACCCCGTGGTGCGTAGGATTGGGTCGAGGCAGATTCGAACGTTCCAGCCATGCTCTTGGGCTATCTTGATTGATTTTATGCGAGCCTCAGTAGACGGCGTGCCGTGCTCAAATTGTTTTGCTACTGATTCAGGGGAAAGCGTCCATGCAAGGATAACGTTTGGTGCCGGAGTGTACGGAATAAGTGCTTTAATCGCGGCGCTCTTGGTGCGAATTTCGATAGTGATGTGTGGATTTGCGTGCGCGAACTCGTTCCACATTCGGCAGTATCCAAAGAGATCTTCAAGCGCAAGGAGGTCTGTATCGTACGAAACGCAGAGATATGCTGGGGCGCCAGCGAGCTCTTTCGATGCGTTCTCGATAAAATCCTCTCGGTTCACAAATGCAACCAGATTTGCTGATGAGAACATCCCTTGGAGGTAACAGTACTCA
Source organism: Bdellovibrionota bacterium (assembly GCA_044235305.1). Taxonomy (GTDB): domain Bacteria; phylum Bdellovibrionota_C; class UBA2361; order UBA2361; family OMII01; genus OMII01. The sequence goes on along the minus strand of JBIIHY010000235.1, from coordinate 4,630 downwards.
CAACCGTAGAGGCAGTTCAGAATAGGAGATGTATAGTAGAAACGAGTGTGATCGAAGCTGGGCACGAAAGGACTGCCAGGATAGAGGAACTGATCGTTTCGCACCGAAAGAATAAGTTTTTTGGATTCCTCCTGGTGTCGCCACTCTTGGCGTGGGCGGTTAAACACCTCTTTGTAATTTGAGATCGGAATGACACTGGCCTTTGAGAAGCGCTGTAGTAACTGCTGGGTAAGAGGTAACTCTCGTGCCTTATCTTCAACGTAGATGTGCGAAAAAATCGGTAAAAAGCTCACGGAATGTTGCTCTCCTGGAGCTTGGCTATGATCTGGTGATATGCGGCTGCGCGCTCTGATTTAGAAGAGATCTGTATTTGTAGGAGAGCCTTAATATCATCAACGAATTGCTCGCCGCGCGCTTTGCGGTGAAGGGCAGCCCGCGCAAGTTCAAGTCGTTGGTGGTGAGAGAGGTGTGCGTGGTTTGAGGCTTCATCGAGTACCTCTCGCTCGCTTGGAGAGAGAGTCACAGGGGAAGCGATCTCAGAGCGCATCGCATCAACAAAAGAAAAGATTGCGTCTGTGTGCACTGCAATCCGTGCCGTTGCATCACGCGGCGTTAGCTTAGTGCCGTCACAGTAATCAGATACTACTTTTACAACTGCAATTTCGCTTGGCGCTGCAACAAGAGTTGCTGCTTGCATAAAGCCAGCGCCCTCCATATCTACCAGAGTTGCAGTTGGTGGCGGCACAGAGAGAGGCAAATCGTGAGTGTCGAGCGCAGCTTCGCGGAAGGGGTGCCTGACGAGGATATCTGGATAGAAGCGCGTGTTTGTTGCCGCATCTCTTACCTTGTTTACCACAAAAGGCTCTCCGAGTGCGCAGAGATCGGATGCAGCGCCGGCTATACCTATATTGACCAAAAGTGGGTTGCTGTCCGCTGCGAGCGCAGCATAGAGAGCTGCTGTTGCCGCAGCCGATTTGAGCTTTCCGATTCCTGTTACCGCTACGAAGGTGCCCTCGTGGGATGCGGATACCTGGAATCTTTCAAACAGCGGCTTACCGCGCACGGGTTTTAGACGCCGCATTTCAATCAAGGGGGCGGCTTCAGAAGGCAACGCTGTGACGATGATAACTGGTCGCATGTCGGGGCAAGGGTAGCACGCGGCCCAGAAAGAATCATCGTTTTCGGAAGCCCTTCTTCGCGCTAGGATGGCGCGATATTTATTAGTTGTAACCAGTCCTTATGACACAGTCCGTTGCTTACTTCTCAATGGAAATCGCTATTGATCCGGCCCTTCCGACCTACTCTGGGGGGTTGGGAGTCTTAGCGGGAGATACGGTTCGAGCGGCAGCCGATCTTGGCGTTCCGATGGTAGCTGTCACCTTGCTCCATCGTAAGGGGTATGTGCACCAAACCATAAGCCCGCAAGGGGAGCAGATGGAAGCTCCGGAGCATTGGGAGCCTGAACAATTTCTCACACGTTGCAAACCAATTGTGGAGGTTCCTCTTCGTGACCGTGTGGTGCGGGTTCAAGCCTGGCAGCGACTTGAAGTGGGCGTTACTGGTCGCGTGGTTCCGATGCTCTTTCTTGATACGGATATTCCAGAGAATTCTCCTTCGGATCGAGCTTTGACTGATTCGCTGTATGCGGGTGATAGCAGCTGGCGCATTTTGCAAGAGCTGGTGCTTGGGGTTGGTGGTTCGCGGATGTTAAGAGCTCTGGGGTACCCTCCAACTATTGTTCATCACATGAACGAGGGGCACGCTGCGTTTCTTCTTTTAGAGCTTATACCGCCCGACTGGATCTCCGATGTGCATGGTGCCGTTGCGGAGGTATGCAATCGTACTGTCTTTACAACGCACACTCCGGTAGCAGCAGGGCACGATGTTTTCTCTGAGGAGTTAGTGCGAGCGAGCCTGAGCGCGGAGCACCTCGATAAGGCCGCTCCGCTCTTTGATTGCGGTGCTTTTAACATGACGAAGTTGGCGCTTCGGTTTTCTGGGACAGTGAACGCGGTCTCTCGGAAGCATATGGATGTGACTAAGCAGATGTTTCCCGAGACAGATGTTCTGGCCATCACTAACGGAGTTCATGCAGTTCGTTGGGTCGCGCAGCCGTTTGCACGACTTTATGACAAGTATCTACCCGGGTGGCGCCAGCGTAGTGAGCAGTTAAGGCACGCGTTGCTGATACCAACAGAGGATATTCAGGAAGCTCATAAGGAGTGCAGGGAGAATCTGCTCAAGCTTATCGATCAACGCTATGGGATGCCGTTCGGCGGAGCGGGGATCGTTATTGGATTTGCCCGTCGTGCGACCGAGTATAAGCGACCGCTCCTCCTCTTCTCAGAGACCGCGCGGTTAAAGAACATGGCCGAGCAGTTCGGCCCGATAAACCTCATCTTCGCCGGTAAGGCACACCCGCGAGATGATTGGGGAAAACGGCTTATTCGTGAGGTTCACGAGGCCGCCGGCGCGCTTGGAGACCTCATACGCGTCGCCTTCCTTCCGAACTATGACGTACAGCTAGCTGCTACCTTGGTAGCCGGGGTCGACGTGTGGCTTAACACCCCGCGAGCCCCGCTTGAGGCCTCAGGGACAAGCGGTATGAAGTGTGCCCTTAACGGCGTTCCCAGTCTGAGTATCGCCGATGGGTGGTGGATTGAAGGTGGGGTTCAGGGGGTTACAGGGTGGGTGGTGCGTAGCGGCTTAAATGAAGGCGGGGTAGCAAATCACGAGCAGGATCGTGCCGATGCCGAAGAGTTGTATCACCAGTTAGAGACGCATGTTCTGCCGTGTTTCTTCAATAATCCCGGTGGTTTTGCTGAGGTGCAACGTAATGCTATCGCGCTGAATGGTAGCTTTTTTAACACTCACCGTATGGTGGAGCAGTACCGTGTGATGGCGTATGACAGGCCTCGTGGATGAGCCAACTCTACACCCGCACGAACACATAATTCGCCACGCAACGGGGCGGGGGGTGTGTTGCAGTATCCTTGGCGCGCGGGACTTTAAGCGTTGCTTGTTTTATAGCCACGGCTTTCCAGCCTCCCGGCATGAGGCCGTGCTTGCACACCGTGCAGCCCTTGATACTGGGCTGACTATTATCGCCCTTGATAGGCCCGGATATGGGGGGTCTGACTGGTATCCGGGCCGAATGGTCGGTGATTGGGCTGAAGACGTTCGGCTTGTGGCGGACCACTTCCGGATTGGGAGCTTTGCCGTGTTGGGTGTTTCAGGGGGTGCTCCGACGGCCGTTGCTGCGGCAGCCCTCTTGCCTGAGCGGGTTGATCGGCTGGTTGTTGTTAGTGGGGTAGGGGCTGTTTCTGTAGAGGGTGCCCTTGAGGGGATGAATCCAGTAAATGCGTCCATCCTGCGAGCTGGGGTGGGGTGTCAATGGATGGCAAAAGGGGCTATCGCTGCCCTGGCTACCATGTGGCGTACTGCTCCGGTCACAGCGAAATTGTGGTTTGCTGCCCTTTTGCCGCGGGCCGATATCGAGATAGTCCGCAGGCGTGATGTCGGACTTATAATGGCTAAGAATCTGCATGAGGCGCTACGGCAAGGGGTGCGCGGGACAGTCACTGATTTTGAGATGCTGTTGTCAGATTGGTCAGATTATGTGCCACTGGTTCGCGCCCCCACAACGATTTGGCATGGGGATGCTGACACGTATGTTCCGATCTCAATGGCGAGAAAATTGCACGAGCGAATCCCGCACAGCATTTTTCATCAGGTAGAGGGTGGTGGACACTTCATGATCGTTGATAGACTAAGCAACATCTTAAGTTGTGCAGCGTAGTCGACCCTTCATGATGACCCAAATAGACGTGCAAAAACTGATTGCCGACCGTGAGCTTCACGCGCTGCGCGACCGACTGGTTGACCTTCCGGCAGCAGAGATAGCCGATCTGTTCCAGGCGCTCTCTGATGAAGAGCGGGTGCTCATCTTTAGGATCCTTCCACGCGATAAGGCCGCAGATATCTTTTCCGAGTTGGATCTTGGATTGCAGCGACAAGTGTTGAGCGGCTTAGGAGACAAGCAAACAGCGCGCCTGCTCGATGAGATGGCTGCTGATGATCGCACGGCTTTACTTGAAGAGATTCCTGCCGAAGCAGCGCGGCAACTGCTCACCTTACTTTCAAAAGAAGAGCGTGATGTTGCTAACACCTTGCTGGGGTACCCTGAAGGGAGTGTTGGGCGACTTATGTCGCCGGATTACCTCACTATCCTTGAAGATTGGAAGGTGCGCGAGGTGCTCGACCATATTCGCCTCAATGGGCGCGAGAGCGACTCATTTGATACGCTGTATGTGGTAGACGGCAAGGGTAAGCTGGTTGATGAAATCGATGTGCGGCAGATCCTCCTAGCTTCACTCGAAGAGCAAGTTGCTTCGTTGATGAATTTCAAATTTGAATCACTCGATGCACAGGCTGACCAGGAGGTGGCAGTTGAGCTGTTCCGAAAGTACAACCGCTCAACCCTGCCGGTGGTTGATTCAACCGGAATGCTGCTTGGAATCGTAACCGTTGATGACATCCTGGATGTAGAGGAAGAGGAGGTAACGGAGGACATTCAGAAGCTCGGAGGTAGCGAGGCACTTGAAGAGGCATACAGCAGGACTTCGATTCC
>JBIIHY010000234.1:0-5357 GCA_044235305.1 Bdellovibrionota bacterium | reverse complement strand
TAAGTGGAGAGGTCAAAGAGGCTAGGTACGCCAGAGAAAAAAGCAGCATCAGCCGCGTGACGATCGCCAGCACTAAACCTATACGACGCGCCGAGTCTCTTCTGTCCGGACCTAAGCGCGCCGCGATGATGGCGATAAAAACGATATTATCAATTCCCAACACGATTTCGAGCGATGTGAGGGTAGCAAGGGCGATTAGGTTTTCAACTGTAAATAGCTCTAACATGCCGACACTATATATCTTTACCCTGAATGAGCACAGAGGGAGTGTCGCCCTCTTCTTGGAGGTTTTACCACCCGTCTATGGTTTACTCCCCCTCCATAAAAGCTTACCCTACTGCGTCTGCACATGGAGTACTGGGCGGCGTGATATCCAACGACGCCAATGGTAAAGGCAACACGGGGAAAATCATGAGTCTACGCAAAGACGCGCTTCATTATCACGCTGAACCAACTCCAGGAAAGATCGCTATCACGCCGACCAAGCCGTGCGAAACGGCCCACGACCTGGCACTCGCGTACAGCCCAGGCGTAGCTGAGCCGTGTCTTGAGATAGCAAAGAACCCAGCTACGGTGTACGACTACACATCGAAAGGAAACCTCGTTGCCGTAATCAGTAACGGCACTGCCGTGTTGGGCCTTGGCGATATCGGAGCAGCCGCAGGCAAGCCCGTTATGGAGGGCAAAGGGGTACTCTTTAAGAGCTTTGCTGATATCGATGTTTTTGACCTTGAGGTTGACTGCAAAGACCCAGAGAAATTTGTTGAAGCAGTCGCTGCGCTCGGGCCCACCTTCGGCGGCATTAACCTTGAAGATATTAAATCCCCTGAGTGCTTCTACATCGAGGACGAACTAAAGAAGCGGCTTGATATCCCGGTGTTTCATGACGACCAGCACGGCACAGCAATCATCGCCGGCGCTGCGCTTCTAAACGCCCTTGAAGTCGCTGGTAAAAAAATCGGCGAGGTTCGCATGGTGGTGAGCGGCGCGGGAGCATCGGCGATTGCTTGCACCCGACTACTGCTCAAGCTTGGTCTACAGGCTGAGAACATCATGATGGTCGATACCACAGGTGTAATCTTCCGCGGCCGTACAACCGGCATGAACAAATTCAAGGAGGAGTTTGCTGTAGAAACCCCCTGCCGGACCCTTGAAGATGCTATGAAAGGCGCAGATGTTTTCCTTGGTCTCTCGGCAAAGGATCTGGTCACCCCCGAGATGCTCCTCACAATGGCCGCAAAGCCGATCGTTTTTGCGATGGCGAATCCCGACCCAGAGATCGATTACCACCTCGCCGTAAAGACCCGCGCAGATGTCATCATGGCCACAGGTCGAAGCGACTTTCCAAATCAAGTAAACAATGTCCTCGGCTTCCCCTACATATTCCGTGGCGCTTTGGACGTTCGAGCACGAGAGATCAATGAAGCGATGAAGCTTGCTGCTGTTCATGCGCTTGCAGAACTTGCGCGTCAGCCAGTACCAGAGAGTGTGCGTAAGGCTTATGCTCGAGCGGCTTTCTCATTTGGCCCAGAGTACCTCATTCCGAAGCCGTTTGACCCGCGAGTCCTCTACCACGTCTCCCCTGCCGTTGCTAAGGCAGCGATAGATTCCGGCGTAGCACGACGCTTACTTGATATAGATGCGTACACCTTGCGCTTAAAGGCTAAACAGAACTACGGCCGCGAGATGTTGAGCGTTTACTACGGCCTTGCGTGTAAGTCGAAGACCCGCGCTATCGCTCTTCCGGAAGCGACGAATGAGAAAGTGCTTAAAGCCGCTGTTATGGCCGCGGATGAACAGATCGCTGAGCCGGTATTAGTGGGTGATGCCACCCTTATCAATGAGGCTGCAAAGCGGTACGACCTTGACATCTCAGGATGTCGAATCGTTGAGCCGACAAAACATCCGAAATATGCTGATTTCAGCAAAAGCTTCTTCCTTGAAAACAGCCGCTCCGGAGTAACTCGGGTAGATGCCGATCGCGAACTGAGACACCCCCACCACTTTGCAAATGCGCTCCTGGCGAATGGAGAAGTAGATGGATTGATCTGTGGCGTTGACCGGTATTTCCCGTCCATGGTGCGACCTATTCTTAAAACTATTGGTCTGCGCGAAGGCGCAACCACAGCGGCAGGCCTCTACATCCTCTCAATCAAGGGTCGCACTTTTTTCCTGGCAGACACCTCTATTAACACCCACATGACCTCAGAGAAGCTAGCCGAGATAGCGATTATGGCAGCGGAGTTCGCAGAGAGCATGAACGTAACACCACGTGTCGCCATGCTTTCGTACTCAAACTTTGGAAGCGTAAAACACCCATCGGCCCAGCTAGTGCTTGAGGCGACTAACCTCGCCAAACGTCGAGCCCCACACCTTGAGATAGACGGCGAAATGCAGGTCGATACAGCCGTAGTCCCAGGATTAATCGAAGAGGACTATCCTTTCTGCGCATTAAGTGGCCCAGCAAATGTTCTTATCTTTCCTGATATGCAATCAGGAAACATAGCCTACAAACTGCTGCAGCGGCTCGGTGGCGCGCGCGTTATCGGACCCGTTATCCTAGGCCTCAACGCCCCAGCTCACGTTATGCAGCGTCATGCTGGAGTAGACGAAATTTTTAACATGATAACGGTGGCAGTTGCGCAAGCGACGCTGCGGTCGCGGCGGGGAACCGCAGAGTAGGCCGCTATACGGCAACCTTGTTCTTATCCTGCAACTTCTTCGCTAATTCCGTCAGAAAGGGAATGTCGCGGTATTGGTCTGGCTGAATGGCATCCCACACCAAACCCTTTGGCTGTGAATACGTTGTGTTTGTCTGGAGAGCGCGAGTTGGGGTTATCACCCAATCCAACGGAGAGTCATGCTCCTGCATCGGAAGCTCCTCATCTGACACAACCTGAATATCGTGTACAGTTGTGAGCAACACCGCGTTGGGAGCAATCGTGCCCACTTCACGGAATATGCCGAGCTCGAGGTCAGCGAATCCGCCCCCCTTGCCTGTTCGTCCTCCTGCTGGAGTTGCAGCAACGGATCCCACGACAAGGACTTCCATCGGCTGCATCTCGGTGAACTGAACGCGTTTTCCGTGCTGCATCGCGCCCTTGATAGTTGCCGCTTCCTCAAACGATACACCCTTCTTCTGAAGCTCCGCTGGATCAAGCTCCAAGAATGGAAAATCAAGCACAAGCTCAGGCACTGGAGTGTACAGAAGCTTCCCATCCTGCAGAGCTCGCAAACGAACCGGTATTTGAGGATTGTCTGGATTACTCTTAACAACTCTGGCGCTCTTCCAGAAAGGCATCTCAGCCAAACGCTGAGCCGCCTGCTCAGCACCTTGGAAGTTGGATATAGCCTCCCGAATCGGTGCAATACCAAGCCCACTCATTTCAAGCTCGGTCCAGATGCGATTGCGCAATGCGTCTTTATTTACGTTACGCCCCTGCCAACGAACTGTTTTATTTGATTCCATGTGACATCCCCTCGATGGTTTTTGGAAGTAGCTACATCTCCTCTGAACTATCGAACGGCTACAAACGCTAGTCAAGGCTGGGGCCAGCGCTGTAAGAACTGACCTATTTCCTACTCCACGCAACCGCCTCAACGCGGTGTATCTCACCTTCGGTATCTGACTCGATATACTGTGGAGCAAGGTGCCACAACCAGCACTCCCTGTCGGTGACGTTTTGCCTGGATGAAAGACCCTCAAACGCCCCCCGGGATGCTCCATGCAGTGCGTCTTCAATTTCCCACTCAGTGTGATCCACGTGGTAGAAATAGTACTCAACATCCGTAACAGTTATCCCCCAGTGCTTAGCCGCCCGTTGCACGGCTGCAAAATGCGCCGTTTGCATGCGCTCATACGAGCTTACAAGTGCTTCACCTTCATCGGTAGAAAGCACGCTCTGAGCATCAAGAACTCTATCTCGCCAATACAGCGGAAGCTGCCCTGCAATATTCAGTGATACGACTCCATCAAAACTCTCCCTACTCCACGCAGGAAGTTCTGCTCCCAGTGATTCGATGTATGTTGCTAGCACTCCTTTCCGTGCAGCAGTTTTAAGTCCAGATGACCACTCGGTGATACAACCTGTCACATCTTCAATACGAGGTACTATTCTGTGTCTATCTCGGTGCAGCACCGCAGCTCTCCAGGAGCGCAGACAGGTAGGATCGGCATCAAACAGGTGAACCTCAGAAGCTTTGCTAAGCAACGCAGGTAGATCGATATCCAACAACCTTCCAGCACCAAGCACTGCAACCTTTTGCGCGGGGTAAGAATTTCTCTGGATGAACTCGCGCGTAAAACGCAGGTGGGGTTCCCAATATTCAGAGCAGCGCTCATATCGACTCTCGATACCTCGCCCCATCCGAATAAAGTCTCTATCTGATGCCCCTGTCAGCCGCATAAGAGTTTAGATTCGCTCAGGTTCTAAGCGGGTGCCCGGAATTGAGTAAAATCGCCCCCTGTCGTATACATCTCATATGACTTGGGAAAACCAGTACATGCAGCTTGTAACGACTAAGCCGGGGGTCATCCTGGCTGAACAGGACCGAGCTATATCAGATGACGGCAAGGCCCTCCTTCGCCAGCGCCTTACCACCCTTCCTGACTGCTTTGTGGAGCTAGGCTCTGGGTCCGGGATGCACCTCCTCAAGCTTGCCGAGCGTTCCCCTTCTGCTTTATGCGTCGGGCTTGAGATAAGGTTTAAGAGAGCTTTCCGGACTGGAGAGAAAGCAGAAGAGCGTGGGCTTTCAAACGTGATGGTGCTGCGCACGGATGCGCGGCAGATAAGTTCACTTTTCAACCCAGGAGAAGTCAGTGGATTTTTCATCAACTACCCTGACCCATGGGATAAAAGACGCTGGCTTAAAAATCGCCTCATTAATGAAGAGCTCTTAAACACAATGTGGCAGCTTTTGAAGCCCGGTGGTTTTCTACGCTACAAAACAGATCACCACGAATACTTCTCTTCAACGTTGCAGATACTAGATCCCAACAAGTGGAGTACCGTTAGGAAGACTACAGACCTACTCGATAGTGAATATGTAGATACAAATATCCCAACTGAGTTTGAACAGCTCTTTAAATCACAGGGTCGAAAACTGTGTATGGTTGAGGTTGTTCGGGCTGCTGGAGCGTAAGGCTTGTAAGCTAATCGAACGCGCAGGTAGCCCGGGCTCCATGCTCCCTACGAAGCGAAAAAAGACAGCGAGCGCAGGTATGGAACGGGGATGTAAGTACTGAGTCTTTTTCTGAAAAACCCAGACCCCTCTGGTTGATTGCTTCAATCAATTCAACCCTCTACGGGCGCCCCGAACAATTCTACTGTGTCAAAGCATCCTACCCATCAGGGCCA
>JBIIHY010000018.1:0-16742 GCA_044235305.1 Bdellovibrionota bacterium | reverse complement strand
AGTAGGAGTCCAATTGCTGATGTAATACTTGAAGCGAGAAGTAGTCTGAGCGGGGCAAGCCCAAGCTTCTTCTCTATGATGTCAGCACAGAAGCGAAGGGTAAACATAACGAGCGAGGCCATGACAAAGAGCCATTTGCCCATGGTCGGGGTGAGGAGATTGCCGGTGATGTTCTGAATCCATCCGTCTGTTCCCAGCTCAAGCGCTCCCACGAGGGCATGAGCTACGAAGAGCGTAAAGAGCAGCCAGTGGCCAAGCGAAAACGAGGTAATAGAGCCGATGAGTAGAAGCAGAGCTAATCCGAGAGAGTACGACCAGAACGGCGCTAGCTCGAGGTGATCCCTGAAAAAGAGGGCGATGAGAGCACATACAACTATTCCGCCAAGCAGCCCTACATCCTTAAACATCTCGCCAAGTGAGAGTCCGGCTGAAGCCGCCTCGGAGCGGGGAAATGACTGCCCGAGGAACATTAAACCATAGCCACACGTGGGTACGAGGTACAGCGCAAGTTGAGCCTTCCACGACCACCCCGCTCCTCCTAAAAGCGCCCCGACAGTACCTCCTAAGACAAGACCTGCGGGCCAACTGGCGTGTAGAACGTTGAGGTAGTGTGTACGCTTCTCGGGGTACAGGGTAGCTACGAGAGGATTGGCCACGGCTTCCAGGGTGCCATTAGCGTAGGCAAAGACGAACATCCCCCATAACAGGTAATCATACGCTTGTTGGGTAGACATCTGGCTGTTTGCAAGCAACGTGATGAAGGCTGAAGTCATGTGCAGCGCAAACGCGGTCAGCACTAGTTTGCCATACCCTATCTTATCAACCAGGACGCCGCCGATAATTATACCGAAGCAAAACCCGGTGAATCCCGCTCCTCCTATCTGGCCGAGCTGTATGGCAGAGAAGCCAAACTCCTTCGCCCAGTCAGTGAAGATTCCTCCTCTTATCGCAAATCCGAGCCCAGCTGCGAGAATTGCTGTAAAACCGGCAAAAAGGAGTCGCCGTTGATTAATAGAGGAATGGAGTTGGGATTGCGTTTCCTGCATGACAAGTCCTCCGCTCAGAGTGAGAGCCGTTCACTGAGGTCGGGTAATACTACAACTTGGTGGCGAGATCACGAGAAAAGGGATCAGCGAAGCTTCGGTGAAAAAGGCCTTCCTTCACACGTGGTCAATTAAGTAGTCCGCAGTGTTGAGACGAAGGCGGTTGTGTTGCGTGGATGGGTCCCGATGTTGTTCCAGAGCGTCTCAACGTCATATTGTTCAACTATCTCGGAGTAGGTCTTCTGGTCGAGCTCAGGGTAGTATTTGCGTATCAGCCGCAGCTTTGTGAGGTAGAGCTGCTCGTATCGCACTTCGAGGTCTTTGGCTCGGGCTGCCCTGAGAGCAGGAACTAATAGTTCCGCGATGAGGTAGGTGCATATGACCGCAGAGATAAAAGCCGCCATACCTATCTGTCGGCTGCTTGCGTGCCTTCCTTTAGCCCCTTTCTCCTCCGGTACAGCGTACTTTTTTCGGCTTCTTCCTTGGTACAGCCTACTTTTTTGGGCAACTTTTAAACGTAGCCTGCGAACACATAGTTTGTATGCCACGTTTATCACGCTATTTCAGTAAATCCACCATGTATGAGGTTGTTCCTCGTACTAATGAACATCTACCGATGCCTCCGACGCAGACTACGAATGAGCTGCGATTGGGCATTTTGGGAAGGGCTCAGAGGGACAGTAAAGTTGAACTATGTCACTTCGTTGACATGAACAACCATGGCCACAACCTTGTGGTCTCAAAGGAGGAGAAAGACTTTTGTAAATTCTACATGGAGCTAAATAAGAAGACCACTGACGCGGTTAAGGCGTTACTTGGGCTGCGCAAGCTGTCACTGTGGGAGGACCGCGCAGGAGTTCCTAAAATCGCGACTTTGCAGGATGCGATTGAACGAGTTGTTTACTTGTATTGTAATCCGGCCAAGGCGTCTCTTTGCGATACGATTGACGAGTATCCTGGTATCAACTCATGGAAGGCATTCTTAGCAGCCGAGCCATCAGTTGACGCAGAATTTGAAATAGAAGCACATTGGTATCCTGTGGCGGCAATTCCGAGAATACCCCGGAATAAAAAGTTATCTCGATGGGACGATGCGGGGCTGTGTATCAAGATGAAGCAGTCTAAACAAAGGCAGCGGCACACAATCATAGTAAAACCATTCAAATGGCTTGAGGTATTTGGTGTGACTGAGCCGGAAAAAATAGAGTCTATTAGGCAAGATATTATTCGTCGAGTTCGGGAAACAGAAGCAGACTACAGACGCAAACGAGAGGAAGCGGGCAAACGAGCTTTCAAGCCGAGTGAGCTTCAACGAGAAGCTTACATGCGACATCACGTGTCGATTAAACAAGGTAGAAAAATAATCGTAATCTGTAGCGATCCGTTCCTAAGAGCCCAAGAGATCGCTCACTATAAATATATACTCCAAGTCTGTCGCGATAATTATGGTAAGGCAAAAGCCGGGATACGTGTGGAGTGGCCACCCGGCACCTTTACGCCGTGGTTCCCGCCGGGATTTGTGTTTCCGTGAGCCGGGCAGGCTCTTCCGAGCCTTATGCAGCCGTTATAGCATTTGCCCAGACTTGGCTGATTGTGCAGCTGTAATAGTTGTGCGCGCCCGGTCGGGTAAGATACTGCCAAACATGACTTTGAGGGGACGCGAAGAATATTTAGCCTGTGTCAGGGTATGAACAATAGTCCGGCTAAGCCGTGTATTTTCGACGGCTGATTGGGATATGATCCAATTCGAACTCGAACTGACAGCTGTGAGGCACTTCTGCTGCGTGACGGCTGGGCTCTGATACTCATGGTAGGCTGTACCAGGGGAGGGGGGGCATGATAGAGACTTACTATGGCTAATGCGGCAAGAATAATTGACGAGTCCGATAACTCCGAGCGCACCATTAGAGAGGATGCCAAGCCCCTGGTGCAGGCTACCAGTGCCGGCACGTCAACTTCTACTCTCTGGTGGATAGCCACTGGGCTTCTTGGGGGCATGACGGTGCTTTTTCTTGTCACTGGGCTCGTGAAGGGGGACTACGCTTGGCTCGGCGGTGTGCACGCATTTGCTGAGGCAGCGATGGTCGGAGCGCTCGCCGATTGGTTTGCTGTAACAGCTCTCTTTCGCCATCCGCTCGGCATTCCTATTCCACACACTGCGATTGTACCGCGAAATAAAACGCGCATCGGGAAGAGCATCGGGCTCTTTATCCAAAAAAACTTCCTCTCCGAGCAGGTTCTTGAAAGTGAAGCCGTTAATATCTCAGGAGCTATGGCACGCTGGCTTTCGCGACCGGGGAACAAAGATGCATTTCTTCGCCGCTTGCGCGTGGTGGTGCGTCGGTCGCTTGAGTTCGTCGAGACGCCGGATGCCAAGCGCTTTATCGATCAGCAAATTGAGGTAGTGCTACGACAGGTCGATGTTTCAAGAGGTGCTGCTAAGGTGCTGCGCGCTCTCACCGTTGATGGAGCCCATGACCTACTGCTTGATGAGGTAGCGATTCAATCAAAAGCTTTCTTCAAGAGTAATCAGGACTGGTTCAGACAGCAGCTTCGTGAGGCTAGTCCGTGGTTCGTTCCGGATTTCGTCGATCGGCGTATAGCGCTGGCATTTGTTGATAAGACAGAAGCTACCCTCACGGCGTTTGTTGCCGATCGTAATCACGAGTTGAGGGTGCGTCTGCGACGGGCGATGGAATCTTTCATCAATTCGTTGGAGAACTCGCCAGAGATGCATGCCAAGGGGCATGAAATTCGTGATGCTCTACTCTCTAATGAAGTTTTTCGCTCGTATATCGGGTCATTGCGCGATTCTCTCGTGAGTGAGCTGCGAGAGGACGCTACGCGTGATGTGTCAGTTATCGCCCAAGCAGCCGATACGGTTATCGCTGCGTTCGTTCGTGAGATGGAATCTTCACCTGATGTACAAAAGCGTGTTAATCGGGTTATTCGCGTCATCTTACGGAGTGTCGTTGGTGAGTCGGAGAATCGGATCGCAGATCTTATCGCTCGGACCATCGATAGGTGGGATTCTACGACGCTCGTGAAGCGTCTTGAGGAGCATGTTGGCAGCGACCTCCAGTACATCCGTATTAACGGCACTATTGTGGGAGGTATCGTAGGCCTCGTTCTTTACTGTATCGGCCGATCTTTTTAGCGCATTTACTTAGGTCAGTATGGCCTCCTCATCTCCCTATAGAATATCAAAGACTGTTGGAGTAGGGCTCCCACCTACACTATCCCTCGCTGATATTCCGGGAGTCGAGTTCGTCCCCATGCCACAGGGCGCGGGGATGATGTGTAGGGATATGTATGGTGACCTTCCGTATGGGCTGTATGTGATTTCTGATGCGGTTGTTCGCGGCAGTCCTGGGTACATATTTACTTCGGAAGGGACCCCGATTGTTGAGCAGAACGCGGATTTTCTGCGTAAAGGGCGTTTCCTGCAACCACGGTTTACAGAGCTTCGTGTCGCGACTACGGAGCAATTACAGGTCAGTCAGCTCATATCTCTCAAGGCGCGGTCCCATAAAGGCTTTTTTCACTGGGTTCTTGGAGCGCTTCCTAAGGTTTTAATTGCTGAGAGTGCAGGATTTAATGGTAGTTATCTTCTGCCACCCCAGTCGTGTGCGCCCTGGGCGGCCGAGAGCTTGATGATGTTAAACATCGCTGAGGATCGAATGCTCTTTGAGGTGGAGCGAGAACTATCTGTCCACAAGTTGTACATACCCACTTATTTCTCAGGCTATAATGCCCATCACAACGTAGATTTCATGAAGCTTTACCGCGAGTGGATACGTGGAGCTGTACTAACTGATGAGCGCAGGGAGTCGCAACGTATTTTTATAGCTCGCCGTGAGTCTACCACGGTGCGCCGGGTGATTAATCAGCAAGATGTTGAGCACGTGCTTGCTGAGTACGGCTTTAGGACGATCTATTTCGAAGATATGTCCTTCCGCGAACAGGTGGCTACGGCAACCCGTTCTGAATTTTTCGTCGCACCGCATGGTGCGGGACTAAGTCATGCACTCTTTATGGATGAGAACTCCGCTGTAGTTGAGCTTTTCCCTTTTAAACGACAACAGTCGTGCGACTGTTTCGAAACGCTTTCGCGCATCCCGAGTCACCGCTATATAGCCCTAGAAAGCGAAGCACCGTGGGAAGGTGATATAGAGGTTTCCCTAGTCGAACTACGCGCCGTAATTGAAGCTGAGCTGACTCGGTCTCAACACAGCGCGTAGCGTGGCAGCGGGCTTACTTTGACCCCTTATAGAGCGCAGCAACTACGTCCCAGTTTACTACGTTCCACCAAGCGTCGAGGTAGTCAGCGCGACGATTTTGATAGTTGAGGTAGTAGGCGTGTTCCCAGACATCGCACCCAAGGATAGCACGTTTGCCCTCCATGAGGGGGTTGTCTTGATTGGGTGTTGAGGTGATTGCTACCGAGCCATCGCTGTTTGCGATGAGCCATGCCCATCCGGAACCGAAGCGACCAAGACCGGCAGCTTTGAACTTTGCCTTGAACTCATCGAAGCTACCGAAGGCAGCGGTAACAGCTGATGCTAGGTCGCCTGTGGGAGCAGAAGCGCCACCTGGGGTCATAAGCTTCCAGAATAGTTCATGGTTCCAATGCCCGCCGCCATTGTTACGAACGGCAGTACGGATGCTCTCAGGCACTGTATCAAGGTTTGACAAGAGATCTTCCAGCGACCGCTCCGCAAGCGCGCCTTGATCCTTCAGGGCATTGTTGAGATTGGTTACATAGGTTGCGTGATGCTTTCCATGGTGAATCTCCATCGTACGAGCATCGACGTGTGGCTCGAGAGCGTCAGTGGGATAGGGAAGTGGTTTAAGTTCAAATGCCATGATTGCTCCTGATAAGTGGGTGAAAAATCACAGTATAGATAGCCCGGCTATATCCTAGATGCAATACAAACACGATCATGGCGCCGCCACCGCAAGCGCCATCGGTTTTGGGGTCTGGCATGCTCTCTAGTGTACTATGCGCCTACCGCTGTTACTCACGTTGTCGCCTGACGACATCGGCGATCTTCTTCTGCAACAGTTTGAAGCTGATCGGTTTGACGATAAAATCTGCAGCTCCTAGGTCGAGCGCAGCGTCCACGATCGGAACGTCTCCGTCGCTACTAACGATAATGCACGGGATGCCGACCAAGTAGGGATTGTTCCGAAGTCGATTCAGAAGCTCAAGTCCAGACATTCCCTTCATGCGGTTATCGCACAAGATTAACTTAGCCCCGTGCTGCTTAAGCTTCTCAAGAGCCTCTTGGCCGCTTCCTGCTTCAGCGATGTCGCGGTAGCCGATCTCCATCAACATATCCTTGATCATCGCCCGCGTTGAGGGCATGTCGTCGACTATTAGGACATCTGGTGGTTCAACAGGTAGACCGCTCATGGAATCCTCGCTTAATGGTGGGCGTGAAGAATCACAGACCTGGTTCCTCCAAGTCCCCTACTTAAGTCATCGGTATATTTGGGTAATACCTTAATAATTGAGCCTGCTTACTCCCGCAAGGTCAATCACATAATTGTTGTCGTACTCTCTCAGCCCCTACTTTTGGCCTTTAACATCAAGTAGTAACCCTTTTTCCCCGATATGTAATCGGGATGAAAAAGCGATGGGGAAGCATTAACTGGGTAGCAGTGAGTGGAGCTCTGTGGGGCGTAGCGGCAGCTAGTCTCGCCTGTGGCGTGTCGCCGACCGTTGTTGCTTACGGTCTAACGGGCGTAACCGGTATTGCATGGGGTGGCGTAGCTTACACTTTGCGCACTCGCCCCTTGCGCGGTTGCGCGTCAAAGCAGGTCCTTGAACATTCAGAAGTTGTCGAAAAGCAAACAAGTCGCTTCGAAAGATCGTCGTTTCTTGCAACTGTGTGCCACGAGATCCGCACACCGCTTCACAACATCATGGGGCTAGTAAACATCGTTGCTAGGCACAACAAAGATAAGACTCAAACACACTATCTAAAGCTTATCCATGAAGCCTCGCAACACCTCCTCAATACGATCAACGGTGTGCTCGACTTTTCAAAAGCCGACACCGGTATGCTTTCGGTGTTAAAGAAAGAAGCCAGAGTCGATGAGATCGTTCGACAGGCACTCCGAACGGTTGCTCCACAAGCCTATCAAAAGAGCGGCCTTGAGCTGTTGTGTGAGTTTGATCAACAGGTACCACTGAATGTGCAGACTGATGCGACACGGGTTGGGCAAATACTAATTAATTTACTGGGAAATGCGATCAAGTTCACCACATCTGGTTATGTAAAATTAAGGGTATCGCTCGACGCCACGGCTGCGCAGCATTCACCCAAGCTGCTGTTTGAGGTGTCTGATACCGGAGCCGGTATTCCAGAGCATGACCTAGGGACCATCTTTGAGCCTTTTAGTCAGGTCGATATGACTATAGTGCGCAAGGCATCGGGCACTGGTCTGGGCCTCACCATTGTGAAGCAGTTGGTGGCCCTCCTTGGTGGCGATGTCGGTGTTTCAAGTGAGCTTAAGAAGGGAAGTACGTTCTGGTTCACCTTGCCGGCATCACCTGAGGCGCTTGCTTCCGCAACTACCCTACACCCCGAATTTCAGGGCCGTCGCGTATGTGTTGTCTCTGCGGGGCGTCACTTCGCACAGCTTGCGTCAGCAGTGTTGCGTAATCGTGGGGCCACGGTGACAGTATTCGATTCGCTCGATCTGACCCGTATTGAGCCTGAAAACGGTGATTTCTACCTCATTACGGAGGATGTGATGCAAGCGAGTGAAGCCGCTGCATTTCTAAGTCAATTAACGCAGCGGGGCATGATTAACTCAGTAGCTCTCTTCCTCTCTCCAGCGGCAGTAGAGATTCGCAAGAGATGTGACGAGTTTAACTTTTCGCAGGTCGTTTCGTTGCCGATGATATCAACGGATATTATCGATGTGGTGAGTGGTAACGTAACCCAAAATAGTGATGACAGCTTCGCTGCAGGTCTTGCTCGGAGTGAACGATCCCTTCATGTATTGATTGCTGATGATCTACCAACAAATCAGATTATCTTGCGTACCCTCCTTGAAGAGGCTGGGCACAAGGTAACTTCGGTGTCAGATGGAGATGAGTTGGTAGCGCTCGTGTCGCAGCGTAGTCAAACCAAGGAATTCGACTTGGTGCTAACGGATGTTCAGATGCCGCGACTAGATGGTGTCTCGGCTATCAGGCAGATTCGTGCGCTCGAATCCGAGCGCCGCGCTGCGCCTCTTCCACTCGTCGCTATAACCGCTCACGCGCTTGAGGATGAGAGGCAGCGTATTATTACCGCTGGAGCAGATGATATTTTGAGTAAGCCCTTTCGGCCTCAGGAATTGCAACGAATCCTCGAGCTGGTATCGCCAACAAGAGTTGATAATTCAACTATCGTAGCGGTCTCACTACCGGTAGCGCCCGACCCAGTTCATGCGTTTGTTCAGGATATAAAAGGGGCCATGCGCAAACGACTTGGGACCGACGATGGGGAGCTCTTAGATGTGCATGACCTCTTTGAGCGTTCTGGTGATAGTCCGCGTCGGACGCTTCTCATTCTTAAATCATTTATTGAGTGTTACAGACCAGTGCTCGATGAGTTGCATGAGGCAGAGCAGGGGGCCCGAACGGATGACCTCGGACGGGTTGCCCATAAGCTACGAGGACTTTTCGCGGAGGTCGGCGCTAAGGGAGTATCTGCCAAGGCGGCTCATCTTGAGGAGTTATCGCGTGACGCGGAGGGGCATACGCACGCACCGGAGCAGATGGTATCTCTGGTGCCGAGTTTGCTCGATGAGGCTGAGCGTGTGGCTGAGGCCGTTGAGTCCGTGCTCCAAGAGTGTTCCTAGTGCAACCCTAGCCGCGCGGCGGAGAGTGCTTAGACAGCCGTTTAAAGAAGTCGCGCATGGCGCGGTCGGCAGCGCTCTGTTCTCTGGTGTTAGATTTCTCAGATAGCTTTGAGAGAGAGTACAGCAGGTGATCTTTGAGGTTGTTAAACGTCACCGGCTTAACGATGATCGTTGAGGCTCCTGCGCGAATTGATTCGTGCATCAGATCACTGACCGGGTCGTTTGTCATCAAGACGAAAACTGATTCAATATCATCGCGTGCAAATTGCGCGTACTGAAGTAGTTCAATTCCCTTTCCATCTTTCAGGTGTAGGTCGCTGATCACAATGTCTACAGGAGAGAGGTCTAGCCGTTTTTTTGCAAGCAGGAGCGTCTGGCAGATAGAGATGTTTTGCGATTGTACACCGAGTGCTTGAACCAGCTCGCGCAGCTTCTCACAGGTCCTGTGAGCATCATCAACAATCAGTACAGAGCGGCTTTCAAGGGCCTGACCAAGTACGGATGAGATCTCTTTGGTCTCTTCGGAAAAGAGGGTAGGGGTGTTGGAATTAAGGGGGAGTTCGTCGTTCACCGTATGCTCTCCAATCTGTCACATAAAACGTCTTTTGTTGTCTGGGCTAACAGCATTTTACTTATAATCTCTTAAAGCGCCGTTTGTAAACCGGCGTTTGCGCGATCCAGCGAAAAGAATACCTCACACCAGTAGCCCGCCAGTAAAGAAAATCAGAGATAACTCCGACCATGTCTGCATGGGTCAGGAGATAGAAGATCTAGTTGAGATTGTGGAGCACACGTGGGGGGGCTGCGGCGTTAGCGACTCTGCTGAGCAAATCCTTAATGTGAGAGATATATACGAGCGCATGGGCGATTCGGTCTATCGGGTACGGCTGGTACTGACCTCATTCCTCGAGTGCCTTAAGGGAGAAGTACAACAGCTTGAAGTGGCTGCTGAGCGCGGAGCCTCCCGTGATGTGCAGGAGGCGGCCCATGCGCTACGGGGACTTCTTCTTGAGGTAAGTGCTCAGGGTCCGGCGGCCGTCGCTGCACGTCTTGAGTCGCTTAGTTTTGATAGTGATGTGGGCGAGCACGCGCAGCTGGTTGCGCAGCTGACTACACAGACCACAGTACTGGCGAGATTGATTAGAGATGTTCTGATGCAGACGACTGCATACGATAAGGTTGGTCGGGCAAAGGGAGGAACTAGCCGATGACAGCAGATACAGTGACGGATCTTGAGGGTGAGTTCGCTACGGTAGAATACAGCGATTTCCGAGAGCCTGGATTTTCGTCTAGTAGCTGGCGCAGCGCAAAAGAGGTGGCAGAAAAGGTGTGTCCACCTGTTTATCCGATCTACACAGCAGTCAGGATCTTGACCTCACATTTCATACAGGATGAGGTGAAGTTCAAATGTTTGACTTCGGTGCTGAGGTTCCCATCTGTGCGAGTTGCTCTCAGTCGCTTCTGTTGCGCTGTATCGCCTGAAACCCCGAGTGAGCCTTCTTTGGTCTCCGCAGAGCTTCTCAAGGAGCGTCTCGGCTTCGATGTGTGTGCGGTTGTATTGGGGCTGCTGCCCGGTTATCGGAGAATGAGGCGAATTGTACCAGACGGTGTTCTCGCTTCTGTTGGCAAAGCCCTCCATCGTCGCGCCGAGATCGGCTACCACTTGGGGCGTGAGTTGCCCGAGCTTGGCTCGGCGGCTGGAATGTTGCTCGGTGGTATGCGTGACCTTGCGCTTGGATTGCTATTCGCTGCTCAACCGAGGGATTTTGGAGTCTATAAGCGGCATTTAGACCGTGAGCAGATACCGTTCGATGTTGGCTATGAGATCGATGAGTGGGGGTTCTCTCATCCGCAGATTATGGCTTTGCTTACTCAGATTCTTGGCTTTGGTCACCAACCAGCAGTTGCTCTTTTTATGGGGCTTTGCCCAATTTCGCTTAATCCCGCCAAAGAACTTTGGGCAAGCCGTTTTCGGACGGTATCGTTGTGGCTTGAGGACCTTTACGCCGGAGAGTCGCCAGCGAATCGCATCAGCTTGCGCGGCTTTACTATCGCTGAGAGTGACCTGCAAAAGCTTGGTCAATCGGTTATGAACAGCATGAAGAGTCGACCGAGTGAGTTGTGGCTCGAAGGGAGCTACGATGCAGGGCTCGATGGAGAGCACAATAGCTAGCGGCCCTATGTTTCCCGAGAGTATATAAATCCGATGATGAAGATCTCGCGCGAACTTAGGTACGCCATAAAACAGCTCAAGCGCCGCTTTCAGGGACCATTGTTTCAGGCTGGTTTAGCCTTTGTTTTTGCTTTTCTTGCTATCGTTGTATTTGCCTCGCCTGTCGGGCAGTACCTTGAATTAACCCTTCTGCGCAGCTTCTTCTCGTTACGTGGGCCGCTCCCGCCGCCTTCCGAGGTAGTGTTGATCGCTATCGATGACCGTAGCTACCAAGTGCTCGGGGCGTCGACGAACTTCCCGCTTCCCCGTCGTTACATAGCAACCGCCCTGGAGGTGATTCAAGCGGCTAAGCCAAAGGTAACTATCTTGGATGCAAAGATACCCGAGGAGCGCCTGATTGATCCCCAAGCTGACGCGCGCATCGAGGCTGCTTTGCGGTTGGGAAAAGTCTCTATCTGGAACGGCGTAGGAGTTGCCAGTGCGGCAGGCAAAGAGGAACTTGCCTTGCCATCTGAGGAGCGCTTTAGAAAGGCGGCAACTATGGAGCTACCAATGCGGCTCTATTCCTCGCTTGACCAGTTAGTGTACATCGGTAACCCGTCCCCAGCTGCTGCAAAAGCTCCACTCTCAGAGCGGGTGTGGCATGTGCGTCCACTCTCTGAGATAGCAGGGTTTGATATTCCTGAGCCCGGACCTGGTGTGCACGACTTCATAAACTACTACGGTCCTCCAGGTGAAATTAAATCGATATCGCTCTATGAGTTGGTCCAGGGGGACTCAGCACAGCTTCGGGAGAAGCTTCATAATAAGGTGATTATTGTTGGTTATCGGAGCCTGCATGTAGGGCGTGGATTACAGGCGAAGGACGAAATGTATACGCCTGTATCAAGCTCTGGAATGTACGGGGTTGAGATCCATGCACATATTCTCGGTAACCTTATAGAGCGCAACTGGCTCAAGCGACTCTCACTAGAGAATGAACTGCTCTTTATTGCGCTCAGCGTTCTTATCCTGACGAGCTTCGTGATGCGTTTCCCACGGCCACTGACCCTCGCGGTTTCGGCTTTTATCTTGGCAGCCGTATGCGTGACCGACTACCTCGCATTCTCGCTGTGGCAGTTCTGGTTGGGAGGTGTGGCTACTCTGCTGGCGGTGTTTGTTGTTGCAGCGGGTGTGAGTTCGGTCTTTTACTTTCTGCGTTCAGAGGCGTATCGACGGTATCTGGATCAGACTTTCTCCTTTGAGCGCGAGCGGGAATTGTGATGATTCGCTGCCAGTGAGCCAAAAGCTTCTGTAGAAACCCCTGTTCCTCCGGCGCTGTAAGGCGCTCTAAGACTTCGTTCATTGATTGGTAGCGGTCGTCTGGGTCTTTTGCCAAGCAAAGGTGTAATAGCGTTGAGAGCCCCTTGGGAACGTCAGAACGGGAATCGCGCAGTGGTGCTACCTTGCCTATGAGGTGCGAAGCGGTGGCGCTAAAGAGTTCCTGCTGAATAAAGGGAGGTTTGCCGGTCATGAGTTCGTACCCGAGCACTCCGAAAGCATAGATGTCTGAGCGGTTATCAAGGGGTATGCCCCGTACTTGTTCGGGTGAGAGGTAGTGTGATGTGCCGGTGATGTTCTGTTGAGCAGTATGCTCCTTTTGGACCCTTTGAGCGATTCCGAAATCGATCAAGGTACACGAAAATGCGTTTGCGCCGTTCGGACTTTTGCTCACGATTATGTTTGCTGGTTTTAAGTCACAGTAGACAAGGTGATGTGCGTGCAGAAATGCGAGCGCTTCAGCCACCTGCCTAAGTATTGCCCGTGCTTCGTTAATGCTTAGAGGACTCTCCCGTATCAATGACTCAAGGGTTCTGCCGTTCAGTAGCTCAAGGGTAAAGAATGCTCTACCATCGCCCGTCTCAGAGCACTCAAAGACCTGCACGATATTCGGGTGAGCAAGGTCTTTAAGGATTGAGAATTCGTGTTGAAAGCGCGCCTGTAGCTGAGCGTTGTGTGCATATTCAGCTCGCACGATCTTCAGAGCTACCTTCTTTGGGCCCTGTAGGTCAGACACCTCATACGCCTCGGCCATGCCGCCAAAACCAAGCCGGCGAACAATCTGATACCGCTCAGCGATCACCTCTCCTGGTTTAAACTCACCTTCCTGGTCCATACTTTCACAATTTTATTTTAAGCGTTGCTGAAGAAGGGTAAAAAAGGAAACGAGCGACGGCGCTTTGTATGATTATCAATAAACCGTATCAGTTCTTCCGCTGATTGAAACCGATCCTCTGGCTCTTTTGCCAGGCACAGTTCGATCATCTCTGAGTACCAGTGTGGCACACCGTCAGCTTTACATTCAGGAATCGGTGCGTTTACATGCATGTTTGCGAGAACTGACCAGTTTGGCGAGTAAAACGGTGGAGTCGCTTCGACTGCTGTATAGGCTATTGCACCCAGTGCGTAGATGTCGGTGCGCACGTCTGCCTGTTTTCCGCGAATGATCTCAGGTGCTATGAAGAGAGGTGTTCCAATTATTTCATCGGCCTGCGTAAGCTTCTCTTCAGAGAAGAAGGGCCGGGCTGTTCCAAAGTCTGCAATCTTCGGGGTGCCGTCTTGGTCGATCATTATATTGGTCGGCTTCAGATCACGGTGAATGATTGAGTGTTGGTGTGCACACAGTAATCCTTCAGCGATTCCGCGAATACACGGTAATGCGGCGTCGAATGAAAGCGCAGCCTTTGAAAGCACCTTTTGCAGGGTTACTCCCTGAATGAATTCCATTGAGATGAAATAGTCACCTTCGCCGGTCCTTCCGATATCAAATACTCGAACCACGTTGTCGTGACCTATCCTGCGCGCCAGGATTACCTCTCTCCGGAAGCGCGCCAAGTTAGTTGCATCGTCCGCGTTGCGCGCAAAGAGAACCTTGAGTGCTACCACCTCGTCATTCAAGAGGGTGTCGGTAGCTTTCAGAACAAAGCCCATACTGCCCCAGCCCAGGGTTTCAACCACGCGGTAGCGGTCTACAATTAACGTGTCTACGGGATACTTTGAGATCTCGCGCGGGGCTCTCTCTTTCATGAAGACTCTATCGGGAAAATTTCAAGGGAGGGTTAGAGTCCAGAAGTGGGGTGAGGAGCATTTTGAGCGCGTTTATGACCGTAACTAATTGATTAGAATTGGAAAAAAGTATTTTTATAAGAGCGAAAAAAAGAGCGTCAGGTAATCAAGAAGAAAAGCACCCCTCCCTGTCAGGCCCCTTTCGGGGCCATAAGAACAGGTTTCACC
The DNA here is from genome assembly GCA_044235305.1 of Bdellovibrionota bacterium. Lineage (GTDB taxonomy): Bacteria > Bdellovibrionota_C > UBA2361 > UBA2361 > OMII01 > OMII01. The sequence continues at coordinate 2,393 of JBIIHY010000018.1, read as the reverse complement.
ACCCTGCTAGGGTACAATACCGGTCCATCTCGCCTTGAACCCGAGGGCTCACAAAGCAGAAGGTGAAGGAGGCAAGTTTTCTGGGACGCCCTAGGCTCCGTTCGTGGCACAACAGCCGAGTATACCGTTTTATGAAGTCGCGCTTGGTGGTTAGGCTAGGGGACTTCTCTTCAACGGGCTTGATAAAGGGTCCCCAATAGCGTCGAGCGATTCCAAAAGTGATGTCATTTCCGACAGCGCAAAGCAGTACCTCGTCCGAGATTTCAACGCATCGATAGGTGCCCGCGGGGATTGCGTTGGCATCGACTGCAAGCTTTACAACGGTTCCAGGTTGGCATTCAGTTAGCATGGTGTACCTCCGTGTTTTTTATATAAATGACAGCAGGGATTTCCCTGCTAAGGCTATGTTCGAGGCTTTGTGGTGAAAGTTGCGTGGAAAAGGGGATAGGCATGCACTCAATCAGGTGTAACCGCGCGCTCGCCGCTTGTGGGGCTCCTTTTAGCTCTCTGTAACCCCCTATTTTAATTGCTTATATCGGCAGGACTACAGTAAGTTCCCAGAGTAGCGTATTATTCGGAAAGTTAGGGTAGCGTTTGAGATTAACGTGCTGTCCCAAAACCCCCTCTATAGGAACGAGAACGGTCGCGTGAAACTGATTATCCAAATCCCATGTTTTAATGAAGAGAGCACTCTTCCGCTCGTATTTGAGAAGATGCCGCGGCACATCGCAGGCATCGATGAGATTGAGTATCAGGTCATAGACGATGGCTCTACCGACAAAACCATTGAGGTAGCGCGCTCCCTCGGTGTTCACCACATCGTCCGAGCGGGTCGCGTGAATCGTCGTTGGCTTGGGCGGGCGTTTCGCATGGGGGTGGACAATGCGTTGCAGCAGGGTGCTGACATCGTTGTAAATACTGATGGTGATAATCAGTACCCTTCAGAGTTAATCGAAGTGCTCGTGCGTCCTATTATCGAAGGTCGTGCCGACATTGTTATCGGCGATAGAAGTCCAGGAAAGATACGCGAGTTCTCGTGGATAAAGCGCAAGCTTCAGGTGCTGGGGAGTGGAGTAATTCAATTGCTTACTGGCGGCGCAGTAAAAGATGCTGTCAGTGGATTTAGAGCTTACAGCCGCGAGGCGCTACTTAAGATAAACGTTCTTACCAACTACACCTACACGGTTGATACCCTTATCCAGGCGCAGAAGAAGGGGTTGGATATCGAGTGGCTTCCAATATTCACGAATTCAAAGACACGAGACTCTCGACTCATCACGAGTCTCTTCGCCAAAGTGCGAAAATCCGGCGCAACGATTTTACGAATCGTTACGCTGTACCAGCCCTTTAGAACTTTCATGCTCTTTGCCGCACTTTTTATGGTGCCGGGAGTTGTCTTATTAGCCAGGTTCTTTGTTGTGTACATCCTGCTGCATGGTCGTGGAGCTGGGCTTATTCAGTCCGTGGTGATCGGTGGGGTGTGTATCGTGGTTGCCGTGCAGATGTTTGTGCTGGGGATCTTAGCCGACCTCCTCTCAGCAAACCGAACCCTCATCGAAGATCTTCTCGCGCGTATTCGTACGCTTGAACTCTCTGGCGCAAAGAAAAAAGTCACGCAGCGCAGCGGAGAGATCACCGAAGAGGACGAGGCAGCTAATGCCTGATAGAACAGAGCCGTAAGGCATGCATGTCAGCCCTTTCATAGCTAAGCTTTGAAGCGAAACACTCTTAGGGGGTCGGTTCTAGCCTACGGTGCATTCTGGGCTGGAGCGTTCGTTGTGTTCGTGGTGCCAGCTTGCTGCAGAAGATCCATAAGAATGTACACACGAGCGGGTGTTCTGTGATTCGAAGCGAGGGCAAAGGAGGATTTCAGGTAGTCACCACCGTACTGTGCCACATTAACGCACAGGGTTTCTTTGAAAAAGTTATAGGCGACTTGAGATAAGTTTGCAGCATTTACCACTGAATCACTGGTCAGATCGCTCTCTGCTGGGATTTTGTCGGGAGATATCTGAAATTCTTTTTGCACCGCGGCGGCGCCTATCTCTTGGTAGGAGACCACGAGCCTAAAAGTAGCGCCCGCTGGAAATTGCCCATGGTTTGCTTTGCGCAAAGCGTCTAGTCCGATAGCAAGGGCTTGAGTAAAGGTTCCCTCGGAGATTCCAAGGTTTGGACCGGTGATGGGGGTTTTCTTGAGGTCTGTTTCGTTCTTGTTCACTGGTATGAGGGTATTGTTCGAGCGGAATGTTAGCTGACCTTGCCCCAAGTAGATCACCGAGATATCGGTAGAGTTCTGTGCCGTGAACGGAACTGCGGTGGCAGCGACTGGTGTGGCGCTCTGAGCGTTGGCTCTGAAAGATGCTAGGCCTGTTGATGCTAAGCCAGCGAGTGCC
>JBIIHY010000233.1:0-5372 GCA_044235305.1 Bdellovibrionota bacterium | reverse complement strand
GCGATTCTCGTGTATCCAGTATAGCGCTGAGGAGATATTCAGTGGCGCCACGAATGGACTTGCTTGGCTTAAGAGAGTCCGAATGAGGGTTTGCTGGAGAGTGGGAGGGAGTATGTCGCGTTTGAGCCACGTTCCAACTACATCCGTTGCCGCACGTTGGCAGCTCTGAACGGTAGCTTGGTGAGAATCTGTGCGCAGTTTTTCTCTCTCGGCTCCTGGGTTCATGGAGCGAGGTGTAGAGTGGTTTATCACTCGGATTAAGAGATCCTGACAAGCATCGTGGCCATACTTTATGTTCTCAAGTCCAGGAAGCGATTTCTCGAGGAAAGGAAACGAGAGTCCGCAGACTGGTGTCCCGTTACCAGAGGCCTCTACTAAGGGAAGGCTGCCCAACCGAACAAGAAGGTCCTTGCCTAATTTTTTTTCTCTAGCCGTTTCTGAAGTCGCCATCAGGGAGAGGGCCTTGGTTAAAACCTCGCGCGATTCCCTGAAACTGCCGTTTCTTTTTCTCTCTAGGCTATCAAAGGCATCCTTTATGACACTAAGGCGGTGTGCTTCTTTAGCAGACACAGCAGGCGCTGCTTTAAGTGACGCAAGCGGGGATGAAGTGGGGATGCTACGGTAGCTGTCGGCTAGGAGCACGGCCTGTTCTTCAGCATATCGCGGCATGAGCTGTTTTAATTCAAGTGAGGAACTCGTTTTTCCGGTTACCGCTTGATTAACTGAGCGAAGCACCGTTAGTAGGTGGGCAGAGACGACAGGGGGAAAAGGGTTTCTTTTAACAGTATTTATAAGACGGAGTTTTGCTTGCTCCGAGAGTATTATTTTGCCGTCTGTGCCCTGAGAAATAACCCCCTCTCTTATCGCCCAGTCGAGACCTTTCCTAGTCGAAGAGGTAAACTGCTCTGGCACCGAAAAATCATTCAGAGGGCCGCTAGCGGCTCGATTGAAGAGATTTAACGTGTAGCGAAGTTCAAAAGGCAGATCAGCAAACTCCTTTACCGTGCCGCGCTGAAATCTCTCAAATCGTTCGCGAGCTGTGCGCATCAGGTGCACTTCATCTGGAAATGCGGGGGCATTGTCAAATAAAAAAGAGAGAGTTCGCTTAATCTCTTCGCGGTGTTTTGTGCTGCCGCTCTTGGCGCACTCTAGCGTCTCGGGCTTAAAGTTCGGAGAGAATTTTTGAGTTAGCGTGTAATGCTGATGCGCCGTGACGTGCCGCCAGGCCGGGTCTCGACCTTTGATAAATTCAGCTAGCGCGATGATATCGTCGACTGTTGGTGCCTTGCAGCGTTTTGGTGCGCTAGGAATTGGTGGGCCCGTGATTGCCCGTAAGTTCAAGTTACCCATACCAGATAGTACTGAAGGACGATTTCCTACTCAAAGGAGTGGGCATGGGTATGATGGCTTAATCGGATCGAATATGATCGTCTAGGCTATAAAAAGCCGGTGGATAAAACAATTTGCTCGTTGAGGAGGATATGCACGCGCACCTGATTTTAGAAGGCTCATCGTGGAATCGAGTGGGTGCCGATGCCTGCTGATGGGTCATAACCCATTGTTTTGAGTGATAAATCAGGTAATTTCGCGTGAACGTGCTCATAAACGTGAACGTGAACGTACCCGAAAGGGATTGCAGTACTACTGTTGGTTTATTAACCCACCTACCTACCTACCTACCTACCTACCTACATCTCCGCTGACGAACACGAGAGCGGAGAACTCGTCCTCACTAGCGTGGTTTATAAGCTATGTTGAGCGCGCGCGAGTTTATGTTTTCGGGTACGGGTACGTTCACGTTCACGTGCATGTGCATGTGCATGTTCACGTCCGGAAACGCCAGTTCTACCCACTCGATTCCACGAAGAGCCTTTAGTTACTTGCTCTCTTCAACAGGAACATCCCGAACAATCCCTGATTCAACCAGATACCGGTGCAGGTATTCGCTCACGTTCTTCATCGATAAACTGCTTGCCTTAACTAAACCACTCGATGGGAACGAGAGCTGGCTGATATCAAACTTTATCATCGAAAGGTAAGAGCTCAAAAGCGATGATTCTACTGGGTATACCAATAGGTATACCTGCTGTTGAAAGAGTCGCGCGGATGCTTCCAAGACGCCTCCCTTAAGCAGGGCATAGCGGTCATCCTCCAGTAGTAGCGGAAGTAGGGCGGCACTGACCACAAATCCGATCGGGCTCTGCGAAAACCGACGTAGGTACTGAGTCAGATGGAAGAACTCTGAGTAGTTGCTCACCAACACGTTGTGTCCGCGGTCGCATAGCTGTGAAACGACCGTCAGCACCTCGTTATCATCTGATTGCTTAGCACGCAGGATATTATTGAGTGTCATCTCAAGCACGTAAGCGGCTTCTCTCTCGTCTTTGCCACCTATCTCTCGTAGCTGCTCTTTACATGTGCTCACAAGGTTAGGGTAGACGTGGTGCAGCGCTCTAAATGAGCCACGCTCAAGCAGTATTGGTTTCTTATGAAAGAACTCAGTTGGGGGGAGAGGGGTTTGCTTACTATCAAAGAGGATGGCACTGGCCAGTCCCTGACGCAGCAGCATTATAGTGAGTGTGCGGTGATCGAGTCCAGCAAAGCACGGACCGGATGCCTCGATGTAATCTATTTCAATCCGAGCAGAGCCGAGAGAGTCGAGCAAGCCAGCTAACAGCTCCGGCATCAAATCGTGAAGGTAGAAGGCTCCGTGCGTAAAATTAACGCCGAGGATGCCTAGTGCCTCCTGTTGCCTCTTGTTCTCGGAGTCGTTCATGTTCACATGGATGATGAGCTGACTTGGCTCAGCCTTCACCGCGTGTTGGAAGCGGATACCCATCCATCCGTGGCTCTCGTTTGTACCGGCGTAGTTTCGAGCTGATACGGTGTCTGCAAAAGCAAAGAATCGGGTGGTTTCGCCGCGCGACGGAGCGAGTCGTTCCATCAAGAGCGAATACTCGTGATTCAGCATCGCTATAACGCGTTCCTTGGAGACGTATCGACCGCTCTTGCCGTAGATGCTGTCACTCACGGTCATGTCATAGGCCGACATCGATTTAGCAACCGTGCCCGAAGCAGCCCCTACATGGAAGAACCAGCTGGCGACTTCTTGTCCTGCTCCAATCTCTGCAAAAGTTCCGTACCGAGTCGCATCAAGATTTATCTGAAGTGCTTTCTGGTGCGGATCGTTGCGAGAGTTGTCTTTGCTATCACTTGGTTTAGTCATGATGGGGTAACGTTACCTAATACGTATTATCAGCGAAAGGGTCGAAGCGGCCGAACGCTCGGAAGGTCGGTAGGTCAGAAGAGTCTCTGGTTGTGAAACAGAGTTAATTTTATCGACAGGCCTTATCACTTCTTCTTACTCTCCTCGGTGGGTTCAAGTAACGATGCATCGATCACCATCTTTACCGCCTGTTCAACAACGTCCCGTTGGCTCTTTGGTATCACGCCTTGCGCGATTAAACGCTCAGTCTCTTCGGTAACGATGGTCATAAGTTTTGCGCGCTGCTCATACGATATAGAGCCGAGGGCGCCTGCCTTGCCAACCCCGTGAACTCCGGCAACCCCTTTTACCGCCGCAGCTTCTTTGACCTTGCCAACTTCAGACACGGAGTCGGTTGCTTTGACCCCTTTGGTAGAACCGGAAGAGGTAACACCACCAATTTTCTTATCATCATCCTTGCTGCTCATAGCTCGCCTCGTACTGTGTTGTCGTTACCCTAGGTTCACTACTATATCTGTGAATGGTCCCTTAGAACCATCGCGTTTAAATTTTGCGGTGAGGGGGCGTAACCCTGGCCTCACTTTGGGGGCCGGCGCTGGTTTCCCGGCAGCCATACTCTTTTGAAGGAAAGCCAAGAGCACCTTATGCTCTCGCATCACGTTTAGTCCATCTGTTTCCCATTCGGTTGCGACCGTGCGTAACGAGAGCCCATCCCAGTAGACCCGATACAGTAACCACTGATGAACCGGCTCAAGCACAGCCATGACGGTCACCATACGTTTGTAGTCTACGAGGTCATCGGGTTGGGGGTCTTCTGAGACAGCCTGCCTGCTCGCCACGATACTCGCTCCGACGAGGAGTTCTCTAACTGCTGATCGCATATCGCCGTCATCACTGCCTGAACTCTCTGCTACTGGAAGTCTTCCTTCCCGCAACTCAGGGAAAACTCCGTAGAGTTCTGCCGATAACTCGCGCGCCTTAGATTGCGCTGAAGCTGAATTGTTAACGCTGCGCGTCCAGCCCTTGGATTTTCGTGCCGCATCGGTTGCAGCCTCATGGATACGTTTTCGAGCGTAGCCCTTAAAGGGGATGCCGCGGCTTGGATCGAAGCGACGTGAGCAGAAGATCAGTGCCTCCATCGCTGCACCGTCTAGCCCATCAAGGCGCCAGTCCATGTTCCAACCACGAGCAACCGCCCGGGCAATACTCTCTGCCCAGCCGTGGTGTTCAACCACCAGCTCGTTCGCCTGCTCCTCAGAAAGAGTGTTTTTATCGCTCACTGCTGTTTGTGCCCCCCACAGTCCCGCATTTCACTTCACAGCCAGTTATCGGCACTCTTAAAGCATAGGAAGAGGGTAAAAGTAGGTCGTAAAAACGATGGAGTTACAGCTATTTAAGTGTCTTGGAATTTTTGTGAAGCAGTTCCTTCCTGAACGCAGACAAGGGAGTACAAGTTGCGACCTCGTGCTTAATTGGGCGGTTTATGGTGGGGCGCTACGAGCGACAGGAGATACATGAGAACACAGTCACACTCTGCTAAGATTTCCAAGTTCCCCAAAGCGGTTGTTGCAAGACAGTCAAAATCTCAGCCGGCAAAAGTGCGGGCAACGACGAAGGGCGCCGCTGCGCAAAAAGTAGTAAAGCTAGCAGCGGCTCGCCAGGAGACCCCAACTCCAGCGCAGCAAGAAGCGCTGATCCTAAAGTATCGTTTGAAGGCACGTAAGCTCGGGCGCAGCATCCTCCGTCGCTGGCACGCGCGTCTCGATATCGAAGAGGTAGATTCGCTCGTTGATCTCTCGCTGTGTGAAGCCGTAAAGCGCTTTAATCCCTACAAGGGAGCAACCTTCATGACGTTCCTCTTTTATCATCTCAAGGGTAATCTCGTAAGAGCTGTGACATCTGCGGCCGCTGCGGGTGCGATCCCCGTTTTAAACCTAGAGGCCCTGGAAGAGCAGGCCGGAGTAGAGGCTGAGCACTTCCTCGGCCACCAGTTCCGTGCGCTGAACTCTGACGAGGTGGCTGATGCTCTTAGTAGCGAAGAGGTTCCGATGCCAGACGAGGTGTTGTGGCGCAAGGAGCTCCAGGGACAGAGCGCTGTGGCATGTGAGAAGCTCGACGATCTCGAGCGTGAGATTGTAAAGCGGAT
>JBIIHY010000232.1:0-5373 GCA_044235305.1 Bdellovibrionota bacterium | reverse complement strand
CTTCATTCGTGATGCAACAGTTAACGCGCAGAGTACTCTCATACACCTCACACCGCTGCCCCACAGAGAAAGGAAAGGGGAAATTAACATCTTTAAAGTCACGCGAACGAAACGACAACGATATAGAGGTTGGCGAACTTTCCTCTACCTTCCACGGTCGATTGCGCACATCTCCGTGGATGGCGTGCTTTTCGGGAAATCTGAGCTGATATTCCTTGCCACCAAACGCGAACCTTCCATCCCGTATACGATTTGGATACGGCGCCATAAGGAAGCTCGATCCATCAGAGGAAGAGGTAAGACTCTCAGGAGACGGCCGCATGAGGTCGACCCATGCATCTCCAGAGCTTGCAGAAAAATGCGTAAAACTACCCCCCAAATCGGGCGCGACACCGAGGGATACCCGCTCATTCTTAATAGCAATCGCCATACCTAAGACCTCTCAAGCACACGGATACCAGCCTGCGCTAAGCTAAAAACCTCAACTCCGTTTCGAATCGCCTGCATTCGCCACTCTGATGACGCGGGGCAAAAAACTTTCATAAGCGAACTATCTCGCGTCTCCAGAGCGCCACCGTGCCCCGCATAGAAGCGGCGATTCTCTTCTATCAGGGCATGGATTACCTTAAAGCTGTGATACGTTCCAAATTCCTGAACTATCCCACTCAGCTCACAGTTCGGTAACGCATCCTGAACAAGAGATCTCAAAGAGCCGATTGATACATAAGCAACCGAAGTTTTAGGATCGGACCCCTCAACTTTCTGCTCCCCAAATATCTTTACTACTCTGTTATATTCCTCCGACCCAACAACATCATCGAGAATAAGATAATCTCTACCAAAATCTCCCAAGCCAGAGTGTACATCGATAGCGATAATCTTTTTTGCCTGCGAGAGATGGTCCTTCAACCAGCCATGAAAGAACACAAGCTCGGGCTGAAGAGCTTTTCCTGCAAAATACAATCCCGTAGGAAACTCAAATTGCCCCTGTGTGACCGACTGCTTTACCGCTGGGAAACCGTGCCCAAGCACCTTAAGCATTGCCTTACAGGCAAACAAGGGAAACGGCGTTGCGCCATTTGGCATGAGAAGCGGACGGATATACTCGTAACCTTCGGGTGTCCCACGCCTCTCAGCGTCATTCATGATGCTATTACGATTGAGGTCAACGTTATCCTCGTTCGTTCGACGCAGCATCGACATTCCCCAAGGATTTAAGCAATGAACGAACACAAAAGCATTCCCGGGCTGCGGCGGCTGTAGCTCACGCATAATCGCATGCTGCACAGCAGAACCTACGAAGCCCTCAATACCGTGAGTACCAGCGACGTGAAGCACAACGTTAGAAGCTGAAACATCGCCGAGGTAGGCGATATCGATAGTAAGCTGACCTTGCAGGGCTGGCGTAGCTGTTTCCAACTGGTGCGTTGTAATCTTAGCGCCTAGTTGATGCGCGGTTTCAAGGAACCTTTTTCGCGACCCCTGAAAGTCATGTGGAAAAAATTCGAGGACATCCTGAACATTAGGCTGAGGGGGTGAAATGCGTTGTTTTGAAAGCATAGCGTCTTGCATACCACCCACCCCGAGCCCATGAAAGTCAGTAAATGCGGCTAATCGTAGTTTTTACCGCTGTCGCATCAAACCAATTTTAACAAGCTCAGCCGTGCTTGAAACTCCGAGCTTCTTCATCAACCGATGGCGATGATTTTCAACCGTCCTGATAGAGCGGCCAATAAGAAATGCAATCTCTTTGTTTGCCTTGCCTTCTATGATCAGGTCTAACACCTTCTGCTCGGCAAGAGTTACTCTATGGTCATTTGATTCATAGACTGGCTCAAGGATTTTTTTTAGTTTAGGGAAAAGCTGCTCTTCGTCAAGCGGCTTCTCAATAAAATCGGCTGCCCCCATCTGAACAGTGCGAACTGCAAGTGGTATACTCCCAAAGCCAGTAATCATGACTACAGGCACAAGAGGAGCAACCTCGCGCACGCGACCGAGGAGTTCAACCCCATCCATCTCGGGCATATGGATGTCTGATATCAGGAGGTCGCAGTGGTCGGCGCGCAGCGCCTCCAGACACGACTGGGGTGTTGGAAAGCACACAGCCCGTGCGTTAAGCGATTCAATCGACTGCTTAAGCGCCTTACGCACCAGCGGCTCGTCATCAACAATAAAGACATTCGGTATGACTGTCATTTTGCACCTCTTCAACCCTTGGCAGCACTATAGAAAAGCGAGAACCGATTCGCTCCTCGCTAGTCACTGTTATTCGTCCTCCATGCCGCTCAATAATTGAGCGCACGATTGCTAATCCCAAACCACTTCCCTCGCCTTCGGGCTTCGTTGTAAAGCACCACTCAAAGATCTTATCGAGGTGGTCCGGTGCAATACCCCGTCCAGTATCACATACAATGATAGTGGTCTGACCGGCCTGGCTTTCGGTTGAAACCGTAACTTGGGTCGGGCGGTCATCAGGCGCAGCCTGAATGCTGTTGTTAATCAGGCAATAGAGAATCTCTTCTAGTTCAAATGAAGTGCACGCAACTTTATCAGCGCTATTTCTGCACAAATTGTGGAGCGACACATTCCGTCTCTCTGCTACCTCTGATAGTGACTCGAACACTCGCTCAACAGCGATGCGCGCTTCTGCACTTTGCCCATTACCTTGCGTGATTCCCTCGCGGCCGGCGGTCACCATCTGTTTAGTTATATCAGCGATACGGCCTAATTCAGCCAAGCTCTCGGTGAGGTTGCTGCGAACAGTTTCAGAGACATTCACTGTGGCCAGCTCACGTTGGATCTGCTGTAAAAACAGCCTGACACTGCTAAGAGGTTGGCTAAATTTATGCGCAACTATCGCTCCCAAAGTGCCAAACGAAGCCAAGCGCTCGCTGCGGGAGAGTCTATCACGGTAGGCACGATTCGCGCGCGTAAGCTCCCTACTTTCACTTACGTCTTGGATAACGTACACCGTCCCCTCCAAGGCTTCAGCATCGCTAAGGAGGTGTGTTCTGCGAGCAAAGACATGTAGAGAGGTATCAGTATCGCTGTGGAGCGGTCCGTCGTACCATGCGTCTCCGCCTTCATCAGTCACATTCCATAAAAATTGCACAAAGGGTGCAACTTCCTGCCCTACCATGCCGCGACTGTCTCTATCAAACAACTTCTTCGCTGCTGCGTTGCTGTACACCACTTTCCCCATAAGGTCGCTTACAACCACACTCTCACTCATTGAGTTGAGCAGGTCTTCTAGATACTGCCGGTCGACCATAGAGTGAGAGATAGTGTCACACAGATCAGAAAACGCATGCGTTACTTCATCAACCTCGTCCACCCTAGGAGCATTACTAAGGTGCGAGCGAGTGAGCCTCTGAATATCACGGCTAAGGGTATGCAAGGCTGCTGTATACCGGCTTGCGAAAACCCAGGTTATTAATGCACCTAAGAACAAGAGCAAAGTCGCGCTCCAGAGAGCTGTGCTGCGTAGGTCATTAAGCTGCGTAGCGAGCTCTTTATCCCTCCGCTGAGATTTATTCTCTAGTCTGATGAAGAGATTTTTAATCTCGGCTGCCACGATGCCGTTCAGGCGCTGCATGCGCGGAAGATTCACCTCTGACGTGGAACTCGCCTCTTGAACGAACTTCACGATGGCTTGACGCAACGGTGCAGTCTCGTGCTCAATCAGCTTCAACTGTGAGAGACGGGCGCCTGCACTTTCAATTTCACCGACTACACTGGGCACTAGCCCCTTAGACCCCGACAACTCTGCTCGACTAAACTCCTGGCTAAGCCGCACTACCTCAGCAAGCTCCTTTGCGAGCAGAAGATCAGTCGCATGAGCGGTCCTACCGACCGCTGCCATGCTAGTAGCCAACCTGTTCTGGTAGAGGATTTCTAGTACGAGGGGTATCGTAACCAGTAGGAACAACAGCGTTATCCTTATGCGAATCGAACTCATTACATCATCACCCCGATAAAGCGTCGGCTGAATCCGAGCGAACGTTGAGTACTTACCGCAGATTCGCTCGCCAACGCTTGGAGCCAAGACCACTCTCGCCGTAATAATGGTTGTATGAAGGCGCACCAAAGTGGATTCACCATCTTTGAACTACTGATAACCCTCGCTGTAACGGCGATAGTCTCCGGGGGGGCGATGCTTGGTCTGAGCAACATCAGAAGCTCGTTTGATAAAAATGAAGCTCGGTACCAACTTGAAGCAGATCTGAAGGTACTAAGAAACGCTGCCATTGAATCGGGGGCTCGTTCGTTTCTTATTATCGGAACTAGTGGATCTTCCTACTCTGGGGCCTTGGACTACTCCCCATACGCGGCAACTCCTTCGGCGGAAAGGACTCTTTTCTCACGCTCTCTTCCGCGTGGCATAAACCTCTCCAGTTCAGCCACGGTCATCGTCAACCCCAAGGGATTTACTATCGACACGAGCGGCGCCATCTCATCAACTACTCTTACCCTTTCATTTCGCTCTTCCACATTCTTAGCAGCAACGCTCTATCCAACAGGGGTGCTGGCATGAGAACTAGTGAGAGCGGTGCTTCAATGGTTGAAGTCTTGGTAGCAATGTCTCTGCTTGCGATATCAGGACTGGCTGTCACTCAGAGTACAATTCGGGCATATGCCACGCTCAATCAGAGCTACCGAACATCCGTTGCGAGTCAGATTGCGTTGGACAAAATCGAAAGCCTCGCTCAACAAGACCCTTCGACGATTCAAACAACATCAAACGAATCACATAGCGCTGTGACTCAGACAGGGTTGCAATTTTTTAGAACGACAACAGTAACAGTTAACGCCGACGGCTCACGCACGGTACTTGTAACGGTGACATCGCCAAGCGGGTCGCCCGGAACTGCCTCTCTCACTACCACCCTTCCTCTGTGGGGGAACTCATGATGAATGCTCGTCTCCATACGGGATTCCACATGCACAAAGGCTGCGCTAGGCGCGCCTCTCAATCAGGCTCCATTTTACTTGATGCGCTTATGAGTCTACTTTTGGGGGCAATCGTTATTGGCTCAGCAGCAGCTAGTTTCTCAAATACATGGGCCCGTAGCAGTGAGCTGCGCGTGAAGTCTCAGGTGCATACCGAGGCTCGTATTCTGCTCGACATGCTCGCTTTCGACCTGCGCATGGCAGGCTCGGGACTCCCGCTTGGTCAAACTACTTTTTCAGCAGCTCTTTCCTCGCTTGGAGAAGAGGAGCTACCGATCAATTCAGGGGCGACGAGTTCAACCGTGACCGTGCAGTTGAATGAGCTAGGAACATCAGCTGTTCTCACGTCTGCCTTTACACCCTCTGCCAACACCAGAACCATCCAAACATCAACTACTGCCGGCTTTTCTGTTGGAGACACGG
>JBIIHY010000231.1:0-5400 GCA_044235305.1 Bdellovibrionota bacterium | reverse complement strand
ATCGAGATCTACGAAAACCTGTTTCCGTGTCAGGGTCTTGATAATCTGATACCGGTCTTCGATGGGCATTTTGATAGGGTCAAGGTTCTGTCTTCGGAAGACCGCTACGATGCGGTGGGGGTAGAGCCCAACAAGAGACGCTGCAAAGCCTGGCTCAAGGTCCTCAATGTAATCGAGCCACACTTCAAAGTAGCGAAATGTCGCGAGGTTCGACTCGATAATCTCTTGAACTTCGGCACGTTTTTTCTTGATGATGGGGAGGCAATACTTGTTATCAACCCGAGCTGTGCTCATACCGTTATATTGAAAAAGAGTGACTAAAAACCAGGTCGCACAGTATAGCCTAAACTCGATCCGAGGTCACGCCGCAGCCTGAAGAAGTATCTCGTGCATAGCATCGCGTGGAGCTTGAACTGCGGTGTGGATCTCAAATTGCGCAGCACCCTGTTCTAAGAACATATCAAAACCACGAAGAACCGTTGCGCCAACGTGAAGGGCGTCATGAAGCAGGCGGGTTGTGTGCGGTGAGTAGATAGTTTCAAAAACTATCTGCTGCCTGCTTAGCGTTGAGGCAGGGATGGGTGTCTCGTTGCGCAGTTCACCCATTCCGACTGAGGTGGTGTTTATAATAATATCGCTTGCGGCGATGCGCTCATGCTCTCTCAGGTCTGCGGTGGCACACTGGAATCGATTAACCAGATCAGCTAGCTTATCGAGTGTTCGATTGAAGACTGTTACAGATGCTCCGGCTTCAGTGCATCCAAAGATAGCCGCTAACGCCGCTCCCCCTGCGCCGAGGATAGCAACCTGTTTCCCTTTAAGAGAAGTCAGCCGTTCAAGCGGCTTCACTATCCCAACCCAATCAGTGTTAAATCCAGACAGTTGACCGTCTCGGTTTAAGACGGTGTTGACAGCTCCTATACGTTGCGCGAGTGGGTCAACGGTATCAAGCAGCTCTAAAAGAGCTATTTTGTGGGGCATCGTAACAGCGAGCCCTTTAATTCCCAATGCGCGTACGCCGCTTATGGCATCTGGCAGTCCTTGACGGGTAACGCGCGCGGCTGCCATGGAAAAAGGGAGCCCGGCTGCTCTGTAAGCAGCGTTGTGCATGCGTGGAGAGAGGCTGTGCGAGATTGGGTCGCCGATCACGAGGGTAAGGTTGTGGCTAGTTGGGCTTAGAGAAGTTGACATAGGATTATCCTAGCTGCAGCTCGCTGATGATTTTTTCGCACACCTCGGCTGGCGATGCGTTATCGGTTTCTACGATGATATCAGCCCACGACTGATACACGGGTGCGCGAAGCTCAAAGAGCTTGGCTGCCTTGATTCGGTCCTTAAAGAGCGGTCGGTCGTCGAGGTCTGCGATCCTCTTAGTAACAGACTCAAAAGAAGTCTTTAGGAACACTACCTGCGAGCCAGGTGTGCGAAGCAAAGCACGATTCTCATCGCGTGAAATGACACCGCCGCCGGTTGAGATAATTCCTGATGTAAGCTCACCGAGTCCGCGAGCAATCTCTGTTTCGAGGTCTCGGAAGGCGTCCTCGCCACGTTCAGAGAAGATTTCAGATACAGATTTTAGTCCTGAACGGTGAGTAATGAGGGCATCCATATCAAACATCGGCACACCAAGTCGATTAGAGAGGCACGCAGCGGTTGAGCTCTTTCCGGAGCCCATAAAGCCGATAAGCACTAGCCTCTTTGTCGTGATGGGTGGGTGTTTCATTAAGGTGAGATCTTATAGCCGTTCGATGTCTGGATTGTAAGTATAATGGTAGATCGTACTTGGTGCTAGCCTGGGTGCTGAGGGGCGGTACGGGCGTATGCCCTTCGAAACCGCATCGACTTAACTCTATTCTGTGGTAGGGTTTCGTCTATGAAAGTACTCCTCTGGGATTGGAACGGTACCCTCATTAATGATGCGCCAGTGGCGTGGACAGCGTTTAACGATACCCTCGCTGCCTACGGTCGTTCACCAGTAACATTTTCGCAGTATCAGGAACTGTACCGACATCCTGCTATTCTGATGTATCACTCGGCAGGGGTTGATACTGAGAAGCATGACTTCGGTAAGATCTCTGACGACTACCACCAGTTCTACGTGGCGCGTAGCGTTGACGCTACTCTCCATCACGATACTGTCACGACTTTAGAGGCGATGGCTGCGCAGGGGAGGAGGCAGGCTATTCTTTCGGCATTGGCGCACGAGTTGTTACCGAGTGCTGTCGCATCTCACGGAATAGACCATTTCTTTGAGTCTATCGCTGGTTCGCATGACAAGCGTGGTGATGGGAAGATCGAGAGTGGTCGCTCTCTGGTCAGCTCGTTAGGTGTGCGCGGTGAGGAGGTGACAGTTATCGGGGATTCATCACACGATGCAGAGGTTGCGCACGCGCTTGGAGCAAAGTGTGTGCTCGTTGCGCGCGGGCTAGAAAGTGCCTCGAGGCTGCAAAAAAACGGGGTTCCTGTGATTGACTCGTTCGAGGATCTAGTAGGCCACCTCAGTAGTTTCTCGTAGAGCGGTCTGCGGAAAACAACGATTCTTACTAGGATTTCGGGCCCCTACGCCTCTTAACAGTAGAAACTTCCTCGACCACTCTCATAGAAAGCTGTAGACTGAAGCAAAGCTATTACTGCGTGGGAGCAAGGTAGTGCCATGGGGTCCTTAGATCCAGACTTAGCCAGCCGAAGTGGGTTCTCTGTAGAGAGCTGGAAATTTGCAACAGCTTTTGCGGAGATGTTTGGTAGCTTTCCTACCTCGGTGACTACGCTCGTGCGCTTCTTGTTGCGTGATTTCGAGAGCAATCCACATTCTCTTAGTGTTGATTCCCACTTCATGCTGAGTCGGTTTCTTAAGAGTCGTGCATGTCAGGCTCCGTACTACTACGGCCTTGGCTTTTATAGGCCCGAGGCCTTAGTGCCTGATGAGCATCAGTTCACCAACAATGATTTTATTAAGGGGCTCTCTGCCTCAGAGCATGCACTCTTTTTTGGTCTGCTCTTCTTCTATCGCAGTGCCCTGCGGTTTAGTAACGCAGAATTGATTGAACAAGTGACGCCCCGGTTGCAGCACGCAATAAATATAGGTTGGCTGGTAGGTTCGTCGATTAAGAGCGTAGGGGGCTTTAACGGTGCGCTTGTGTCGGCGTATCGCTGGATGGGTGTGCTTCCTTTTGCTAGGCACGATCCAGATGGCTTTGCGGCCTACATGCGACACCTGCAAAGGAACGAGTTGTCTCGACCTGACATTGAGTTTGAGCACAATCGGTGGGAATGTAACTCAAACCAGGTGGGATTGCTTCTTCTGCAGCGACTCGGCTTTGGTAGGGATCGGTTGATTAGCTTAATGCGAGCAACTACCACTCACTCCACATTGGCAGGGCTTGAGAGCGAAGAGAAGATTTTTAGAGTAGCTGATGTATGGGTGCACTACCTTCTTGAGCGCCGTTCCTCTCCCTCAATTCCGCTCCCTCCGTCTTACTATCTGAGTGAGGTAGATATTGATCTGATCACCCAGAAGTTATCTGAACCCACTAACACGCGAAACAATACCTGGTTAAGTGCTAGGAAGGAGTGGCTGTCGCCTGGAGAGACTCCGGAGCTTTTTACGCCGGAGTACATGCAGAGCCTCAAGGTTGCTTCTGCTGCTGTTTCACCAGAGGTCATTGACCCCTCAGAAGATGATGCGCTTTTGGATGTACTAGACCCTGAGCAAGGGGATTAGCTCGCAGAGAATCAGAACTTCTGCGACCGGTACCACCGAATAAACCGCCCAACGGTCCATACGCTAAGCAGCGAGCACACAATCCATACTCCGATAGCGAGGGTTGGCACGCTGCGATTTATCCACGACGCGATTGTATATGCCATGCCGAGTGAATCCTGAGGCATACAGACCACACAGTCCTGATATCTTTCAAAGAGACCCGGCAGGTGAGAGACCGCTACGTTTCCCTCGGTGCACTGGGGAGCTGTATCAAAGCAGGTAGATAGCGAGCGCATCATCAGGAGCCCTGTGCTCACAACTGAGGTGGTTGCGGTAATAAGGATCGTAATCACCCAAGCCGGGAGGGTTTTAAGAGGCAGGAAAAATGGCCCAACCGCTACGATAAGCGGGAGTATGACTGTGAGTAGCTCTAGAAGCTCTTTGCCGAAAGACATGGGGATGAGTGTACTCGATATTTAAGCAGATTCAACCCGAATACCCGCGCTCTCAATAGTTCGCCAGAATGATTTAAAGCTTTTCTCTACAACTTCAGGATGTTCAATTGTTACCCCGCTTGGGCGTGCTCCAAGAAGCGCAAAGGACATAGCCATGCGGTGGTCCTCGTAGGTTGATATGACGGCGTGTTGTGGGGCGCCGCCGTGAATGGTGATGTAGTCAGGACCAGTTTCACTACGGATGCCGACCTTAGCCAGCTCTGTATGGAGCGCTGCGAGACGGTCGGTCTCTTTGATTCGTAGGGTATGAAGCCCAGTGATAGTTGTTGACCCTTGAGCACACGCCGCTATTACAGCAAGGGTTTGAGCGGTATCAGGCATAAGCGACATATCAACGTGAACACCGCGTAGTACCTTAGGGGCTACGACAGTTATCGAGCGCTCATTTGATGATACAGTGCACCCCATCTCACGCAGTATCTCGGGAAATTTTATATCACCCTGCGCAGAGAGGGGATTTACGTTGGTTACAGTGACAGAGCCGCCGGATACGGCAGCAAGGCCCCACAGGTACGATGCTCCCGAGGCATCCCCCTCAACTGTGTAGTGGCGCGCGATGGGGCGTTGCCCAGCGGCGATGTAGTATGAGCGGTAGGAGTCGTTCTTAACAACTACTCCGAATTCGCTGAGCCCCTGAATAGTCATATCGATGTAGGAGCGCGAAGTCTGATCCCCATTTATCTTTATCGTCAGAGCGTCACTCCGCAGCGACGCTGAGAGCATAAGCGCAGAAATAAACTGACTACTAACTGAGCCGTCAACTGACACTGTCCCCCCAGCCAAAGTAGAGCGAGAATGAATCTTTAGCGGCGGACAACCGTCGCGCCCAAGGTAGTCGATCGTAGCGCCTGAAGCCTTGAGTGCCTCAACGAGCTCTTTAATCGGTCTCTCGTGCATCCGCTCGGTGCCACGTAAGACGATGGTTGCCCCCGGAATAGAGGCGCATAGAGCGGTTAGAAAGCGCATCGTTGTGCCAGCCGGACCAACATCGATATCCCCATCGTAAGGGAGAAACCGTCCGCCACATCCCTCAACGATAAGGGCTGGCTCCCCGTTTGGGTCGAGTGACTCGTGGATCGCGACCCCAAGAAGCTGCAGCGCCTGAACCAGTGCGTCGCTATCGCTACTCATAGAGACTGAAGAGAGGCGCGTGATACCGGTAGCAAGGCTAGCCGAGAGGAG
>JBIIHY010000229.1:0-5421 GCA_044235305.1 Bdellovibrionota bacterium | reverse complement strand
CGCCAGCTATGTTCCAGTCCCCCATATCGACCTGAGCTGCCAGCACAGTGACAACCGTCAGTACAAGCAGGGCTATAAGAATCTTGAGGAAGGTTGTCTCAGGAATAACGTGCCCCTGCTCTTCTCCGTGTGAGTGTGAATCGGTGTGTGAGTGTCCCATATGTAAAATTCCTTAAAAGCTACTCTCTGCCGTTATCCAACTAGGTAGAGGAGAGGAAAGAGATAGATCCAGATAAGGTCAACCAAGTGCCAGTACAGAGCGCTGAGCTCAACTGGGGTGAAGTACTTACCAGAAAAACGATTCTTCCTGGCTGGCAAGATGCCGTAGTACACCATGATCGCCATACCGATAATTACGTGAAGCGCATGCAAGCCCGACATGCAGAAGTAGAGACCAAGGAAGTTCTTAAACTCATAGAAGTTCTCATTCCAGATGAATGGGAACATTCCGTGATGAGCTTTGCTTGAGTACTCGTAGGCCTTAACGACCAAGAAAATCAGTCCGCAAATGAAGCTAATACCGAAGTTGCGTATAACTCCAGCGTTATCTCCCTTCTGCGCTTTAGTAACGGCTACAGCCGCTGTGTAGCTCGAGAACAGAAGCACCGCTGTGTTAAAGGCTCCCGCCTTTAGGTCAAGCGCCTTACTCGCTTCATGGAACTCGCCCAAGTGGTAGTACCGCATGATAGCAAAGCTACAGAACATCACCGCAAACAGCAGGATTTCAGTTGCGAGGAAGAGCCACATACCGAGCTTTGCAGCTCCGTACGCAGTATTAGTATCCATATGATGGATAATTGGCGGCTCTCCCGGTGGTACGTTGTGGTCCACTATTGCTGCATTACTCATAACTTCCCTGTCCAATAAACAAACCTAACTTTACTACCTACTGGCCCTGCCTCTACCTACGCATGCTTCGGCGAGTGAGTTCCGTAGTTGTACGGATCCTCTGTGACCACTGGAATCTCCTCAAAGTTCTCATGCACCGGAGGCGATGCAGTCTGCCACTCAAGGCTCTTTGAGTTGTATGGATTTCGAGGTGCCTTAGTCTTACCCCAGATCGCAGTACCCAGCAGATTCAAGAGAGCAAATGTGTAGCCAGCACCGTTCAGGTACGCTCCGATTGTTGAGATCGTATGGAGCGTCTGATAGTTCGCCGGATAGTCGTAGTAACGACGCGGCATTCCATCCATTCCCAAGATAAACTGAGGAATAAACGTCAGGTTAAATCCGAAGAAGAGGAATGCAAACGCAACCTGCGAAACGGTCTCGTTGTACATCTTGCCCGACATCTTAGGGAACCACATATGAAGCGCTGCAATCAATCCGATTACAGCCCCGCCCTGAATGGTGTAGTGGAAGTGTGCCACCACGAAGTATGTATCGTGGTAGTAAACGTCAACTCCAAGCATGGCAAGGTAAATACCAGTTGTTCCAGCAACCATGAAGAGGAACACAAACGCCATGGCGTAAAGCATTGGAGTCTTAAAAGATATCGACCCCTTGTACATGGTGCTCACCCAGTTAAACACCTTGATAGCTGTTGGGACAGCGACCACGAAAGTGATGATTGAGAAGACCTTCGCTGAAAAGTCTGTTATACCCGCAACAAACATGTGGTGCGCCCACACGATGAAGCCCACAGCTGCGATCGCCATCGAGGAGAGCACAACCATCTTGTAGCCGAAAAGGGGCTTACGCGAGAAGACGGGGATAATCTCTCCAACAACACCAAACGCTGGAAGCACCATGATGTAAACCACTGGGTGTGAGTAGAACCAGAAGAGGTGTTCAAGAAGAACTGGGTCACCACCCTTTGTTGGGTCGAATATTCCAGCACCAAAAGTTCGCTCGGCGATGATGAGGAGCAAAGTCATTCCTACCACTGGCGTTGCAACTGTCTGAATGATTGCTGTTGCATACGATGCCCAGATAAACACAGGCAAGCGCATCCAAGTCATTCCAGGAGCACGGAGCTGATGGATAGTAACGATGAAGTTAAGACCGGTAAGGATAGACGAGAACCCCAACACGAATGCTGCCAACACCATCAAGCTTACCGAAGAGCTGGTAGTTGTGCTGTAAGGCGCGTAGAACGTCCAGCCGGTGTCGACTGCCGTTATCAGGTCTTGAGCCTGGGCCCAGCCCAATATGTCTCCCAAGGTCCTACCCAGCCATGCTCCGCTTAGCAGCGAAGTAACTCCCAGCATGGAGGTCAGCTTAGCTATGCCAGTGTATTTCAGGACAAACGTGCAGACGTAGAGGGTCAGTTTTATAGGGTTGATGATTGAAAACGCCCCGATAAGCGCTCCAACTACATATACATAGTAGCTAAACAGATTCAGCCGTGGGAACGCTACATCCTTTGCTCCGATCATAAGCGGAATAAGGAAGTTTCCGATCGTTGCAGGTATTCCCGGAACAACGAAGAGGAAGATCATAAACACACCGTGCATCGTGAAGAGGATGTTGTAGGTGTGTGGGTCTTTAATAATAGTTGGGCCCGCAAAAGCAAGCTCAGTTCTCATCGCAAGCGCAGCAAGCCCGCCTAGGATAAAGAATATCATGATGGTGTAGAGATACAGGAAGCAGATGCGCTTGTGGTCGGTTGAAGACAACCATGACCAAAGACCTCGCTTCCAGTTGAGGTAGTTTAACTCCTCGGTTCCGTGTCCTGTGTGCGCGTGAGCTGACATAACCTCTTATTACCTCTCTTTTCTCAAAACTTCTTACTTAAGCGTCTTCAAGTACTCGATGATATCGTTAAGATTTTCATCGGTTAATTTTCCTTCGTACATCGCAGGCATGACCGGTGCATAACCAGCAACGATCTTAGCTTGCGGCTTCCAGATAGATTCCTTGATGTAAGCTTCGTCGACTGTCACTTCAGTGCCGTCGCTTATCTTCTCTTTACGTCCCCAGAGACCCTTGAAGCTCGGCCCAACCATTGGAGAGCCGTCAAGGCTGTGGCAGGTCGCGCAGAGGTTGCCTGCATCCTTCACAAGCGCCTCTCCGCGCTCAGCAGGTGAGCCACCCGCTGCAGCGCCGGCACTCTTCTTCTTCGAGGATGCAAGCACTGGAACTGGCTCCACTTTTGTAGTGCCGTCTACGGTCTTCATGAAAGCGATAAGGGCAGTGATATCATCATCAGAGAGCTGCCCCTGATAGCTTGGCATTCCCATAGCGGGATATCCTTGCACTGTCTTTGCTTGAGGATTCAGGATCGACTCGCGGATGTAGTTTTCATCTGCTTTGTACGACTGCCCATTTGCAAGCTTGCCCTCTTTACCAACGATGTTGAGCCAGGTTGGGCCAACTTTTGGCGAACCGTCTAAGCTGTGGCAGGTAACGCACTGCTTACCTTGGTAGAGCTCACGTCCTCGATCTGCTGGATTTAACGCTGCGAGTTTTCGCGCTTCGCTATCATCAGCGAGCCACCGATCGAACTCAGCCCGAGGAAGAACCTTCAAGCGAGCGCGCATTCCGGAGTGCTCGTTGCCACAGTACTCTGTGCAGAAAACCTGAAAATCGCCTGTTTTGATCGGCTTAAACCACTCGTACGAGTAGCGACCAGGTATAACGTCCATCTTAGTTCTCATGACTGGAACAAAGAATGAATGCAGCACATCCTTAGAGGTCATCACCAATTTAACTGGCTCATCAACTGGAACTACCAGTTCGTTGGTAGTCTGCTTGCCGTTTTTGTATTGGAAATCCCACGCCCACTTGCGGCCAGTGACGTTGACCTCCATTGCGCCCTCGGGAACCGTGCGAATATCAACGAATGAGTCGTAGCCGAGCCAGGCAACCCAGATGCACACGATCGTCGGGAAGACTGTCCAGATAACCTCTAGTGTATTGTTACCCTCGATTGCCGGGGTCTCGTGATCAACGCCGTTGCGCTGACGGTAAATGATTGCAAAATAAAGCATCACGCCAACGATCGCCACCGTGCAGATGACCGAGATGATCGTTACAATGTCGTGCGCGTAGTCGACTTTGTACGCGAATGATGAACCTTGTTCGCCTAGTAATCCCAACATACCTTTACCCGTTACTTACCCTAACCTTTGAATCAACTGACACGCCCTTAGCAGCGTTCTTTCTGTATACAAAAAAGTAAAACACCAACGCGAGCCCAACCAGTGTTAAGGCTCCACCCACCCTCAACGTACCGATCACTGCCCAGGTATATTTTCCCTGCAGCGGATCGAATCTAAAGCAGTACAGAAGCAAGTGATCTATCGCTGTTCCGATGACGCCCTTAGAGGCTTCAACGAGAGAGAGACGCACATCCCACGAGGGAAAAGTTATACCCGTGAAATACTGCGAGATCTCACCGCCTGGCGTCAATATCATAACAGCAGCCGAATGAGCAAAATCCTTGCCGTCCCTCATGAACTTAAAACCGAGTTCGTTCATGAGACGCGCCGTACTAACTTCATCTCCCACTAGAAATTGTATATCGCCTGCATGCTGCGCTGCATCACCAGTCAAGCGAGCGTTGAACTTATTCATCACCTCCCGCGCATCTGCGGGAGTTTCTGTTGGGTCAAAGCCAACAACTAATACGGAAAAATCTTTGGATATCTCAAGCGATATCTCACTCAGTAGAGCATATACCCCATCAAGCAGCAGACCACACAGGCGCGGGCACTTATAATATACCGGCGCGATGAGGATCGGCTTGCCTGGCGCTGCAAAGGCCTTCAGCGCCCCGTGGCGTCCATTTATGTCGGTAAAACCCTGTGTAGTCAGGTCAACCTTAGTCCCAAGCTGAGTGAAAATTCCAACCTCTTTGTTGAGCACCTCGCCTGGCTGTTCAATAGCGAAAGACTGGGTAATAAACACAGTCAAAACAAGCACTTGAGCGCACAAAAGGACCGCAAGGGAACGCCCCTTTTTAAGCTGCTTTATGGAAGAAAGTAATAAGGTCATAGCTGACTCCACGAGAATCGAACAAAAGCATTAAGAATTCAACTACATCGACCCTGATTATTTTCCAGGTAAGCCAACATCATAGCTTGCAGCGACCATTAGCAACAATAAGCAGACGTTTGACATACCTAACAAACGTTAGTAACGTTTCCAGGTTAGTTGGATCTTTAGTTTAAGATTAACGCACGGCTCGTTTATGGATATCTGGAAGAAGTTCGAAGAGAACAACATCACCCACAGCGCAGCGCACCACCTATGCGCCATTCTCGAGCTGAGAGAGAAACGCGGCTACGCACGCGTCACTGATGTTGCTAAAGACCTCAACATTACAACCGGAAGTGCCTCAATTAATCTCAAAGCGCTAAAAGCTAAAAACCTTATCCTCGAAGATGAGAACAAGTTCCTCTACCTTTCTGAAGAGGGTGAGGTGATAGCTCGCGCTGTTATCACAAGAAAGAACATACTGCTTGGGTTCCTCACTAA
>JBIIHY010000017.1:0-16953 GCA_044235305.1 Bdellovibrionota bacterium | reverse complement strand
ACACTGCCGTGAGGATGGTACTTCATTTTCTTTTGTGACTTAAATTTCATGTACATCTATTCGGCGGGTCAAAGCAGATGTTGCTTGGAAAGTTGAAGACAAGTAGCCCGGGTACAGGGGGAAGCCCGGGTACAGGGGGAAAAAGTAGCCCGGGTACAGGGGGAAAAGTAGCCCGGGTACAGGGGGAAAGTAGCCCGGGTACAGGGGGAAAAAAAGCAGCCCGGCTACAGAGGGAAAAAAGGGCTGAAAGCTAAGGGGGTTCGTGTATCTTCGACACAAGTAGATTCCTCGTCTACCTCCTCAATTTCGGTAACATGGAATTATGAGCCAACGACCCTACCGAACAGGTGCGATCGCCCCATTTCGGTAACATTTATTTTGAGCCATATCGGGGCAAGCAAGGCGCTTGACCTTCCTGCTGATGTGTCAGACCCCTACCGACTACAAGGAGATATCGCCGCTGCTTTTGGAGGTCGATCCGCTGCAGGACGAGTTCCGACGTTGCTCGCTGGCACTCGATGAGCATCCGTGTTTGTGTGAAGAGTCTTAGAGTACTTTAGTAGTGAGGATCTCGTGGCTTAGTGCCACACGGGGGAGCTTTTCCTCTGACTTGACTTGCCTCATGACAGCCCGGGTACGGAGAGAAACAGCGACAGTCCACCCGTGACACCGCCCCCCACTTCAGCTACTCTCCCAGCCAAACACTGCAATTACCTTTACCTATGCCCCCAGTACTTAACTTCATCGTTCTCGTCGTAAAGGATGTTCGTGCATCGGCTGTGTTTTATAGGGAAGCTCTAGGAGCCACCATAAAGTCAGAACTCCCCGACAAAAACTACATCGAGCTCTCTCTCGGCTCCATCTCGCTGGCGCTTATTACTAGCGACACCATCCGCGATGTCGCTCCATCGGTTCCTCTCTGCCACCCAACGCGTGAATCAAAGCACTCAACCTTCATCAGCTTTATTTGTGACGATCTCAACACTACACTCAACCAAATTGTTACCTCTGGTGGTGTGGTACATCAGGAACCTAAGCCCGTACCTTGGGGTGGAACCCTCGCCTTTGTTCAAGACCCCGATGGTCACCTGATTGAACTTTTTCAGAAGGGTTAAAGGAGCATCGAGCCCTCCTCTTAAGCGAAATAAACAAACGGTGTTCAGTGCGGTATTTGCGCACGGTTGCCACTTTGCAGCTCGCAAGTACCCATTTCATTCCAGGATGGTGCAGCTTGTGGTAGTGATCGCCAAGGCTACGCATATTGTTTGTCACCTTAAAAACCACACTACCTATGACAACCACTGCCGAACACGCCCGCCTCACCGAAGACTCGCAGGGAAAGCGCTTCTGGAAGCGCTGGGGACCTTACGTAAGCGAGAGATCGTGGGGAACAGTACGCGAGGATTACAGCGCAAACGGCGATGCTTGGGGCAACCTCACTCACGATATGGCACGCAGCAAAGCGTATCGATGGGGTGAAGATGGCCTAGCAGGATATTGCGATCGGTATCAACTCTTAGCGTTCTCGCTCGCCCTGTGGAACGAGCGTGACCCAATCCTTAAAGAGCGCGCATTTGGCGTGGTGCCATCAGAAGGCAATCACGGCGAAGACGTCAAAGAATACTACTTCTACCTCGATAGCACTCCCACTCACAGCTACATGAAGTATCTGTACAAGTACCCACAAGCTGAATTCCCCTACTCCCAACTCGTAAACGAAAATCGTTCGCGCGGGGGGCAAGGCTTTGAATTTGAACTTCTCGACACTGGTGTTTTTGATGAGGACAGATACTTTGATGTTTTTGTTGAGTACGCCAAGCACGATCCCGATACCACCCTCATAAAGATAACAGCTCACAATCGAGGTCCGGAAGCGGCGCCGATTCACCTTATTCCTCAGCTAACTTTTCGTAACGCGTGGGCGTGGGGTGAAACGCGTCTCTCAGAGCCAAAGCTATCACTGCACAAGGATGGTAATCAGGTAGCAATTCGCATCGACGATACAGAAGCAACGCTACTTGAGCAGATCCCCGTGCGATACCAGCTCGGAGAACTTTTTCTCTTTGGTCAGCAAGGCGGTCGCGCGCTCTTCACCAACAATGAATCAAACAACGAGCGTCTATACGGCACCCCCAACTCATCACCGTTCGTTAAAGATGCATTTCACCGCCACATCATACATGGAGAGAGCTGCGTTAACCCCAGCAACATCGGCACCAAAGCAGCGCTAGATTATCGCACCACGATTCCAGCCGGAGAAAGCTACTCGCTGAACCTGATTCTCGGTCCTCGCGAAGCGTCGACCCTCTTTTCCCGGTTCGATGAGATATTTCATGCTCGAAAGAAAGAGGCTGATGAATTCTACGCCTCAGTTCATCCGTCAAAAGCAAGCGACGACGAGAAGAGAATTCAACGCCAAGCGCTATCGGGTCTCTTGTGGACCAAGCAGTTTTACTTCTTCGACGTACAGCGCTGGCTTCAGGGAGACAACTCAACAACCTCTCCCCCTGATGCACGCAACAGGGGCCGAAACATTCACTGGCGTCACCTCAATTCAATGCGGATACTTTCGATGCCAGACAAATGGGAGTATCCGTGGTTTGCAGCGTGGGATCTCGCTTTTCACTGCGTTAGCCTAGGCCTTGTGGATATTGATTTCGCCAAAGAGCAGCTATGGCTCATGCTGTTCGAACAATTTCAACATCCGAATGGGCAGATTCCGGCCTACGAATGGGAGTTCTCTGATCTTAATCCACCCGTGCACGCCTGGGCAGTGTGGCGGCTCTTCCACCTTGAACGAATCAAAACCGGCCGCTCAGACGTACAGTTCCTAGAGAAGTGTTTCCATAAACTACTAATCAACTTCACCTGGTGGATCAATAAAGTTGATAGTGAGGGCAACAACATCTTCGAGGGGGGATTCCTCGGACTAGACAACATCACCATCATCGATCGCAGCGAAAAGCTCCCCGATGGGTACAAACTCGAGCAGGCAGACGCCACAGGTTGGATGGGTGCCTTCTGCCTTACTATGATGCGCACTGCGCTTGAACTCTCAAAGCACAACTCTTCGTATGAGGCGCTAGCAACAAAATTCTTTCAGCACTACGTCTACGTTGGGGCTGCCATCAAGAACATGGGTGGAAAGAGCATCTCGCTGTGGGATGAGTCTGATGGATTCTTCCACGACGTTTTGATGTGCCCTGATGGAACACACCACCCACTCAAACTGCGCTCGCTAGTTGGAATTATACCTCTCTACGCCGCCGAGCGTCTTGAGGCCGACTGGATTGAACCATTTTCCGAATTCAAGAAGCGATTCAACTGGTTCCTCGAGAATAGACAGGACATCGTTCAGAAATGTTGCTATGAGGTAAATCACCGGGAATCTACCTCTCATGTGCTTACGATATTCGATGAGAAACAGCTTCTGAGCCTACTATCTCGGATCTTCGATGAGGAAGAGTTTCTCTCATCGTACGGAGTTCGAAGCCTCTCGCGAGTTCACAAAGACCAGCCATTTCAATTTGCGGGTCGCGAAGTACGGTATGAACCTGCAGAGTCTGATTGCAAAATTAAAGGTGGCAACTCAAATTGGCGCGGCCCGATCTGGTTTCCAACCTCGTATCTTATCATCGAGTCTCTAAAGAAGCTCAATAAAGCATACGGCCCTGACTTTACTGTTAAGGTTCCGGCATTACCGGAGGCAGTAAACTTTGATGGCCTAGCGCGTGAGTTAGCCGACCGCCTTATCTCTATCTTCTCACGAAATAAGGAGGGTCAGCGCCCCGTCTTTGGAGGCTGCCCGAGATTTCAGAATGACCCGCATTGGAGAGATAACATCCTCTTTTACGAATATTTTCACGGTGACAACGGAGCGGGTCTGGGCGCCTCCCACCAGACCGGTTGGACCGCCCTGGTAGCAACCCTTATCGATGAGTGGCGATCATAGGCTGTACCTCGCCTCCCTAGCTCTGCCACCACTCCCTGTGATAACATCTTCCGAGTTGTTATTCTCTATCTTAAAATACCTATGACACATTCACATTTTTCTGAGATACCGCTTGCTCCCGCAGACCCAATCCTCGGCGTCACCGAGGCTTTCAAAGCAGACCTCTCTCCTACAAAGGTGAACCTAGGGGTCGGTATATACCAGGACGCCAGCGGAAAGATGCCCATCCTAAGCACCGTTAAGCAAGCAACTGCTAAGCTCATCGCAACCGAGGACACCAAAGCATACACACCTGTTGAAGGAGTGCTCACCTACATCGCTGCCGTGCAAGGTCTGCTTTTTGGAAAAGACTCTGCCCTTCTCAAGGATAAGCGCGTAGCAACTGTGCAAACAGTTGGAGGAAGTGGTGGACTAAAGCTTGGGTTTGACCTCCTCAAAAGGTTCTTTCCGAATTCCACTGTGTATCTGAGTGATCCAAGTTGGGAGAACCATCGTCAGATAATTGAAGGAGCCGGTTTTGTCGCACAGAATTACCCATACTACGACCCGGCTACCAACGGCCTTAAATCGGCTGAGATGCTGGAAACTCTGTCATCCCTCCCCGCTCGCTCTATCGTGTTGCTGCACGCATGCTGCCACAACCCAACCGGAGTTGATCTCGATGCGAACACGTGGCGAGAGATTGCCTCAATCTGCGCTGCGCGCGACCTTATCCCATTTGTAGACTTCGCCTACCAAGGTTTCGGCGATGGTCTTGAAGAAGACGCTTTCGCCGTGCGACTTCTCGCAGAACGCGGCATTACCTTTGTGGTAGCAAACTCGTTCTCAAAGTCGTTTGCACTGTATCGTGAGCGCGTGGGAGCTGTATCGGTTGTAACAGGTTCGGCGAAAGAGGCAGCAAGCGTGCTCTCGCAGCTCCGCAGGTGCTTGCGCTGCTTGCACTCAAGCCCTCCATCGTTTGGCGCATCGGTCGTTGCTCTCGGGTTAACCAACCCTGAACTACGCCCTCTCTGGGAGAGCGAGCTGACCGAGATGCGAACCCGAATCCATGAGATGCGCACTGCCTTCTCGGCTACTCTTGCAAGAACCGTTAAGAGCCGTGACTTCTCTTTCATTCTTAAACAGAAAGGGATGTTTTCGTACTCAGGGCTCTCTGAGCAGCACATCCAGGCGCTGAGAGAGGACTTTCACATCTACGCCCTCAGTAGCGGTCGCATATGCGTTGCGGCGATGAACCACTCCAACTTAGAATACATATGTGATTCTATAGCGAAGGTTCTGAGCACACATAACGCATGACTTCACGAGAGACGCTGGCACTGATAAACATACGCAGATTACCCTTTCTCGGTTTTCTGCTTTGTATTTTCTGCGGTGTGCTCATCGCCAAGGCAGAACAACCCGCTACGCAACAAACAGTCAAACTGGTTCTGTTCCAGCGAGGCTTTAAAGATATCACAGATATCGCTGCGGTCTCTGACACCCCTGACCGGATCTATGTGGCAGAGCGCGGCGGGTTGATAAAAGTTCTGGATATATCCCCTGCAAATGCAAGCAGTCGCGCCACTTTGGGCGAGGACCTACTCGATATTGGAGAGGTCTTCTCCGCGCAGTCATATGTTGGGCTAGAAAGCATCGCTTTTCCGCCTACTTTTTCTACGCTGCACTCTTTCTTCATCACATACACCGATAAGAATGGGGATACTATTCTCGCCAGCGTAAAGCAGCCATACGATGACGATGGTGAGCTACAAACGGCAGGCCCCGATGATATGTCAGTGTTGCTTAAGATTGTGCAACCACGCCCAGAGCATCCACGCTCAACTATTCGCTTCGGGCCTGATGGATATCTTTATATGACCTCTGGCTCCTTTGATACTCCATCAAAGGCTCAGCAGCAGGACTCGCTACGTGGTGGCGTTCTAAGGCTAGACGTCTCAGACCCCAAGCGATACCAGATCCCGCAGGACAATCCCTCAACAGGCATTCCACCTCAACCGCACGAGATGTGGGCGACAGGAATTGAAGAGGTATGGGCCCTCACCTTCGATGAAGCTACAAAACCCGGGCTTATTGGTCTAAGCGGTAAGAACTCACAAGCAAACCTCTACCATCTCGAAAGGGCTCGTGACTACGCATCGCACTGCTCTCAAAAGGGGTGCACCCCTCTACTCAACCTACAACAGGTAAATTCTGCACAAAAATTGGTCGGTGCGCTTCAGTATCGCGGCACTACTGTCGCAGGTTTAATTGGTCAAACGATAATAGCTGAAAAGAACACGGGCTCGCTGCTCTCATTTGCAAGGCAGGGCGACAAGACCACGATCCCAACTCCGGTCACCTTACTACCTGAACGCCATATTCAAGCTCTGGCAGCCTCGTCTCGTGGAGAGATCCTGGTTGGTACCGACCAAGGGGAGATCTTTAGACTGCAGGAATCTCCCGCGCCCCAAGTACCTTAATTCTACTGCCCCTTAGGCGGAAGGTCGAAGGCCCTTATCTCGGAAACAAACTTACAATCTCGGTGCTTACCGTCACAAAACGGCTGATTCTCAGAATGGGCGCAGCGGCACAGCGACACGGCGGTACGACCCGCTAAGCCAAAAACGTTACCCTCACCGTCGCATATCTCGAAATTACCACCTTCAACCTTGATAGAGCCGTTGCTTTTTACGGTTATACGCACCTTTTCGTCGCTCATAGAACTCCTTGTCGATTTCGCTCTACACTTTCATAAAAACCCTTTGATTTCAATGAGGAAGGTTTACCGTACCACTTTTTTGAATCCCTACCGGATGCCCCCTCATCCCAACACTCGAGCAGGAGTGCACAGGAGGGCAACGAGTGTATCGATGCCCCGTCACCCCTTGTTTGATAGCCAAAGGACTACTGGTCATTATGGAACAACTTATATTTATCGGCGGAATGGCTCGTTCGGGAATTAACCTTCTTCGCACCATGCTGAATTGTCACCCTTCTATTGCTGCGGGCCCTGCGACCAACAATATGGAGAGCATCATGAACCTCTTCATAAATATGAGCGAAACGCACCGCACCGGCTCGCTTGCAAAGTACCTTTCAGAGGATGAGTTCACAAACCTGCTGCAAGGATTTGTCGAGGGCATGCTCCTGCCGTACGCACGCAAACAGGGCAAGCCCATAGTTGTTGAGGCATCCGCAAACACCATCTGGGCGTTTCAAGCGCTTGCTCAACTGTTTCCAACAGCGAAGTTCATAAATGTCGTTCGCGATGGTCGCGATGTAATCGCTTCACACCGCAATATCGCTCAGAAGATGTCAGAGCGGGGAATCGCTGACATTAACAACATCGGCTCACCGCTACACACGGCTGCTTTGTGGCGAGAGACCGTTAACGTCGGCATGTCTATCTGCGGACCACAGTCAGATCTCGCGCGAGAAGGTCGTGCCATCACAGTTCGGTATGAAGACCTCGTTATGTCGCCGGTTCATGAGCTACAGCGCATCTGTCGACTCCTTAACGTTACATTCGACCAAGAGATGCTCCATCCTGAATCAAGAAGCCACGACGGTGAGTTCGACGAGCTGTGGACTACCGCAGCGAATGCGAAACGCCCTGTCTCAACTGATTCGATCGGAAAGTGGTTAACTGAACTCTCGTTTAGAGAGCGCATGCTCTTTCTCGCCGCAGGTCAAGAGGCGCTTGTGGCCCTTCGGTACGAGGAAACCGACGACTGGTCACTTCGAGATCTCAATATCTCGCAAGAAGATGCTCTGCTTGAGCTTGAGCTTGTGAACGAAGAGATCGCCCTCAGCCAGGCGTCGATAGATCAATCGTCCGCATCAACTGAGTCAAACGAGCAGGACAGCTCGCTTCGTATCGAGAAAGTCGTTGTTGATAACTCACGCGATGCATCAATCCCTATTCCGCACCTCCAAGCGGGCGGGCAGAGCCCTCCGACTGCGGCCGGGGCGTCTCGTCGACACGAGATTGAGTAGTAGGAATAGGCCAGCACGACACGGGGCCTGGTAGCGGATCTACCTGGCCCCGTGCTTTTTAAAGAGCGCTAGCAGCGCCTCTACGCTCACAGGTTTTGCAAGGTGCACATCAAACCCCGCAGCCAAAGACTTTTGCGTATCTTCCTCAGTGGCCCAGCCAGTTACAGCGACCAGAAGTGCAGCTTTACCATCAGGATTAACCCTTATTCTTTGCGCCAACTCACGCCCGTCAATGTCGGGAAGACCAACATCAAGTAAGACCACACTCGGATTGTGCGCGGCAAACAAAGCTTCTCCTTCAACCGCGGTTGATGCTGAGTAGACAGTATGCCCCTCAAGCTCAAGCAGTACCGTTAACAGATCGAGCGCTGCCGCATTGTCATCAACGATAAGGACCGACTCCTTTCCTTCAGCAATACCAGCCGAAATCCCCTGCTGCACCATATCATCGTTGAGTGAAGTATCCCAGGAACGCTCTCGGCAAACAGGTATACTGATGCGGAAAAGAGATCCTTCAAGCGAAGATGTTACCAGCTCAAGCTCTCCCCCGTGCTGTCTGAGTATTTCACGAGAGACATACAGGCCAAGGCCAAGACCGTGTCCGGAATGCTCTGAGCTCGCGACGCTACTGCACTGCTGATATCGTTGAAAGATGCGCTCTTGCTCGAGCACCGGAATACCTCTTCCGTGGTCAGATACATCTATCTGAACCACTTCTCCAACCACTCGAGTTGACAGCTCAATAGTGCTTCTACCAGATGAAAACTTCGACGCATTGTGTAGAAGGTTAGATACCGCTTGCGCTAGTCGACACGAGTCTCCATTAATTATTACTTCGGAGCTTTCATCAGAGAAAAGAAGTGTTTGCTCTGCGTTTCGGAAGACAGGCTGGGTGATACTACACGCTAATTGCAGGCTTTCAGTAAGGTCATGCGGCTTCATAGAACACTGGAGTACTCCCGTCTCTAGCCGGGTAATATCGACCAGGTCCGATATGAGTCGCGTAATATGAGTTATCTCACGGTGCATGGTGCCGCGCACCTTTTTTGCAACATTTTCAGCTGGACACCTATCGAGCGTTTCAAGACCGCTCATAACTGCCGCTAAGGGGTTACGGAGCTCGTGGGCCATCATCGCAAGGAAATGGCGTTGCTCCTGCACTGCTCGCTCAAGTTTCACCCATGAGTTGTACTTCTCTGTTATGTCGAAAGAGGCACTAAGAACTGAAACTATCTCACCCTTACGATTCCGTTCAGGACAATGGTGGTGGAGCCGACGAGTCGTTCCCCATGGCTTCTCAAGCGTTGTTTCGAATATCTGAGGCTCACCGGTTGGCAATATACGACCGATTGAACCCTTAATCGCATTAAGAAATTCATCAGGATAAGCATCGTAGTTCTCGAGGTTACGCCCAATGAACCACTCCCGAGGCTTAGAAGTGAAGCGCTCGCTCCCAACACTAATATAGGTACACGTTCCCGTTACGTCGTACCGCTTGAGTAAAATCGGAACAACGGCCGCAAGGGAATCGAGTTCGCCAGGAGTTAAGAGATCGTCATGCGTTCCGTTTTGCAACCCATCCGTCACTACCTGCTGGACTGTATTTAGGAACGGAGCTGATGACATCCACCGCCTTCTCTGAGCCTTTGCCCAATAGCCCGATATGGGCTCTCTGACTCATACAGCGGTAGCATGCTCTGGGGTGGCCCGTAAAGATCAGATGATTACCGTATGATACGGATCACATCTCGGCAAAAAGACCCAGAGCTCATCCATTGAGAAGGGATTTCGTCATAAGGAGTGCACCTTCCCATAGCTCCAGAGGTTGCCTGATGTTTATCATCCCCTTCCTACTAAGGCGGTTCTCGTTCTTTCAATTCTATCGTGGGTAGTTTGCAGGGCAAAAACGTACTAAGCCCCTGTAGTAACAGGATAATTATTCTACCACGTACCATTTTGGGTCCATTTTGGGGTTGCCAACCGTTTGTATTGACGACGTTTTTTTTCTACCATGTACCAAATAGGGCCAAGAAAATATTGCAAAACGTATCTATGTTTAGATGTGAAGAGATACTGCACACCGCTTCCTCGCTGTGGGGAAGCAGACCGGTGATTGTTGATGGAAAGGGCTCCACCTCCTACGCTCAGCTATCCCAACGCGCAGAGCGCGTTACCCGCCTCTTACAGGAACGCGGCACTCAACCAGGCTCGGTAGTGGGAATCGCGCTCCTTGACGGCCGTGACTTCCTCGCCGCGCTCTTTGGCATCCTCTCAGCTCACTGCGTAGCAATCCCCATCTCTCCTGAACTACCGCAAGCTGAAGTTTCGCGCATCGTTCGCGATACCCTCGTTGGGTGGATCATCGAACGGTCGTCCGACGGCGGGTTAGAATTGAAAAAAGTCCATTCGGTCGAGCACTCAAAGATCGCTGAAATTTTCTCAGACGCTGCTGTCATCCGTCACACCTCTGGCACTACGGGTCTCTCGAAAGGAGTCGTTCTTTCTCATCGCAGCGTGCTCGAACGAACCGAAGTATCAAGGGCGCTGCTTGGTGTTCAAGCTTCAGACACGATTCTCGCGCCACTCCCACTCCCCTATCATTTCGTTGCGTCAGCACTCTCCTTTATACGCGCCGGAGCGACAATCTTGGATTGCACCTCGCTGTCTCCGCTCGAGATGCTTACCTTAGGCGAGCAATATCGAGCCACCATAGCCTACGGCTCACCGATTCAATACGACATGCTTAGCAGAGCGGTTAGTGATGCGCCGCTATCCGCCCTTCGTCGAGCCATCTCAACATCAGCGCTTCTCCCAGCGGCAACAGCAAAACTATTTCACGCACGCTTCAACTGTCGACTAACGCAAGCATACGGAATCATCGAAGTTGGTCTCCCGCTCTGGAATTGCGATGAATCCAGCGATCCCTCTGTGCTCGGTCGCTGCATTACGCCTTATGAAAGTGCCGTTATTGACGACTACGGCAACCCGGTGAAGCGTGGCGACATAGGTGAACTAATTCTCAGGGGGCCTGGGTTGTATGCTGGGTACCTGTGTGGTGAAGGAGCCGGGAAGCGACACGCGGCTGATGCTTGGTTCTCCACAGGGGATCTCGTGGTTGAGGATGACCAGGGGAATATCTCATTCAAGGCTCGCAAAAAAACAGTTATTAATAGTGGTGGAAACAAGATTTTTCCCGAGGAAGTTGAAGAGGTGCTGTGTTCAGCGCCTGAGGTAGCAGCGGCTAGAGTATCCGCTGAGTCTCATCCGCTTCTCGGCAGCCTCGTTGTAGCAGAGATCGTGATTGCCCCGGGCTCGTCATCAGATATCGATGGTTGGCGGTCTTTATGTCACGCTCAGCTTTCTGACTTTAAGGTGCCTAAGGAATTTCGAATAGTTCAAGCGCTGCCGATGACCGGGTCGGGGAAGATAATCCGCCACAATACAGATCAGAGCTTAGCGCTTACTGCGTAAGCAAGTCGGCTTACACCCGCTCTCCCCCCCTACCCCAACGACCCCCTAAACTCCTCAAGCTTAGAGATAGCCTCCCGCATCTCAGCCACCTTCGCCTTAGTCTCTTCGACCAGCGCGGCTGGAGCATTAGCCACGAAGTCAGGGTTTGAAAGGTTTCTCTCAACACCCGCGAGCGATTTATGCAGCTTCTCAATACGAGCCATCAACTTGGCTGAGATATCTGATGCATCGATATCGCTTGGAAGACGGAGGTATCCAACACCTCCGCTGAATTTAAAAGGCACAAAGCCCGCTGGTGCACTACCACCACCGTGTTCTGTCACCTCACCGAGATGCCCAATTGAGATAGCAACACTCTGTACCGCTGCAAACTTCTCTTTAGCACCTGCGGCGATAAAAAGTAGTCGAGCATCAAGTTGCGCTTTAGGCGATATCTGAAGATTCTGACGCACATCGCGCACTCCGCGCACGAGCGACGTCATGAGTTCTATCTGTGCCTCGGCATCGGTGTCTCGCGGAAGCTCTTCATATCGTGGCCACTCAGCGATAGCTATCGATTGCTCATCGCCTCTGGATGCAGCATCAGAGAGCCCTACCTTACGCAACACCTGCCAGATCTCCTCTGTTACAAACGGCATGTACGGATGGAGCAGCTTCAAGATAGTTCGCTCACACAAGAGCGCTATCTGCAGTGCGCTCTCCTTCGCTGAGCCACCACCCCACAAACGAGGCTTAATAATCTCAAGGTACCAATCACAGTAATCATCCCAGAAGAAGCTGTTCACCACTCCGGTAGCGTGAACGATATCGTTCTTCTCAAGGTACGCATCGTGATTACGAACTGCCTCACGCAACCGCGAGACGATCCACCGATCCTCAAGCGCCTCAAGGTTTAGCTTTGAAGAATTAAGTGCAACCTTTCCATCGCCTATATTTCCAAGCAGAAGCTTAGTTGCGTTCCAGAGCTTAATCACCAGTCCTTGAGCATTTCTAAAGAGCTCCTCGCTGAGACGCGTATCTTGTCGACCCATCGGATAATTGAGCGCTATCGCGATTCGCACGGCATCTGTTCCGTACTTTGCAAAGAGGTCAAGGGGATCAGGAGAATTTCCAAGAGACTTAGAGAGCTTTCGCCCCTGTGAGTCGCGCACGAGGCCATGCAGAACAAGGGTCTTAAACGGCACCTCTCCAAGCAGCTCTAATCCAGACATAATCATGCGCGCATCCCAGAAGAATAGGATGTCTCGCCCAGACATAAGCCAGGTATTTGGATACCAAAATTCAAGCTCTGGTGTTTTCTCGGGCCAGCCAAGGGTTGAGAAAGGCCAAAGCTGCGAAGAGAACCAGGTATCGAGTACGTCCTCATCTTGGCGCAACGCAGTCGAGTTACACTTAGAACACGCCGTAGGCGCCTCAACACTCGCCGACATATCTCCACAACTGTCGCAGTAGAACACCGGAATACGATGCCCCCACCACAGCTGTCGCGAGATACACCAGTCCTGGATGGTATCCATCCAGTGGAAGTAGTCGTGCTTCTCAGAATCAGGAACGATCTGCAGCTTACCACTGGTGACGGCCTCCTTTGCTTTCTCAGCAAGGGGCTTCATCTTCACAAACCACTGGTCCGAAACCTTAGGTTCCAAGATACTCTTACATCGATAACACTCACCCACTGCGTGGCTGTGCTTCTCGATCTTCTCAAGGGCACCAAGAGCTTCTAGATCCTCAACAACTTTCTTGCGAGCTTGGTAACGATCAAGACCTGCGTACGCGGCGCCGGCAGCATTAGTCATTCGACCGTCATCACCGATAACCACCTCAAGCGCTAAACCATGCTTTAACCCTGCAATGTAATCGTTCGGATCGTGCGCCGGGGTCAGTTTAACAACACCAGTTCCAAACTTAGGATCAACGAACTCATCTGCTATAACGGGGATAGCTCGATTTTGAATCGGCAAGAGCACTGAACGTCCAACAATGGATGTGTAACGCGGGTCATCAGGATGCACGGCGACACCGGTATCGCCGAGCATGGTCTCTGGTCGCGTAGTGGCAACTATCAGGTGCTCGTCGGTTGGCTTTCCAGCCTTATCAAGTAGTGGGTACTTAAGGTGCCACAAGCTACTTGCATGCGTGCTGTGCTCAACTTCATCATCTGCAAGCGCTGTTCCGCACACAGTACACCAGTTCACCATGCGCTTGCCGCGATAGATGAGCCCCTTGTTGTAGAATTCAACGAAAGCGTGCAGCACAGCCTTTGCCAGCCCCTCATCCATCGTAAAGCGTTCGCGACTCCAATCACACGAACACCCAAGCCGCTTAAGCTGGTCGATGATGATACTTCCGTGTTTCTCTTTAAATTCCCATACACGCTTTAGGAACTCTTCGCGCCCGAGGTCGCGCATCTTGATTCCTTCTTTCTCAAGCTGGCGCTTCACCACGTTCTGAGTTGCGATTCCAGCGTGGTCAGTGCCAGGGATCCACACAGCAGCAAAGCCGCGCATACGGTGCCAACGCGTCATAACATCTTGCGGGACGTTATCGAGAACGTGCCCCATGTGTAGAATACCGGTCACATTCGGGGGAGGTATCACCACACAGAACGGCTTTTTGCTCTTATCAACCTTACCCTCGTAGATGTTAAGAGAGCCCCAAAAGTCAGAGATCCTCTTCTCCGCTTCAATGTGATCAAATTGTTTAGCCATTACCTCTGCTGACATGCTTCATTCCCTCTGGAAAAACGGCCCCCGTTGACCTACCCTGGTGGCAGGCCGAAGAGTATCACTCTCCCCTCCTGCTGTCACGGTGCTGACCTGGTGGGGATCACGTAGGATCTACGGGCGCTGGGCTAGATAAATCAGGGGAAAAGCTGTTTCCTCGATTCAGAACCGGTATCAAAGGTACGCATGAAAAACATCCGTTTTATCCCAAAACTCCTCACCGCACTCCTGGCACTCAGCAGTGGTTCTATTAGCCGGGCTGAGGATCTACAGGTCGGCATGAACGCCCTTCTTGGGCCGCTACGCTCGATGGAGCGATTCATCGCCGATGAAGAGGCTTTCTCAGACCCCGCACATCAAAGCGATATCGCCCGGAATCTGCAGCAACTACGTTCCAATTTTCATACCATAGAGATGATACCGAGCCGCTTCCACAAGCTCGATGGCTTTGCGCTAGCGCTTCAACAGGTAAGCGATATTCTGGACGATTCAACCCGCCGCTTTCATGAGGGAAAAGTCCCCTATGCTTGGTGGCGGCTGCGAAGCCTCCCAGGCAACTGCTTTGCCTGTCATGCAACCTATAAGGTCTCAAGCACTATCTCAGCCAGTGATGCAGTGGATCCCTCTCTCGACCCGATGCAGCAAGCGCGCTTCCTCCTTGCCACGCGCCAATTCCCCGCTGCTAAAGAGAAGCTCTCAACGGTGCTGCAAAATCCTGAGTACCGCTTCTTCTTCGATGAGGCACTGCGTAGCCTGCTCCTGATTCAAACACGCATAGAAAAAGACCCCGCTGGAGCCATCGCGCTTTTTCAAGGCATCCTTTCAACCTCTAAACTACCTGAAGAAGATGTGCACGAGGTACGGTTGTGGCTCGAGTCCCTAAAAAAGTGGAAGAGTTCGCCAACCTCTACGAAGAATTCGCTTACAGAGGGAGAGAAGCTTATTCTTACAGGCTCAACGAAGGGACTCGACCTTCTTAGAGATGATGTGTCGCTCCTGCGCGGAACCGCTCTCTTACACTCCGCTCTAGAATCCGGAACACTTAAACCAGCCGAGCGCAGCAAGGCACTCTATTTACTCGGCTTCGCCTACGAGCAGCTACCTCTCTTCTTCGCTGAAAGCTGGACCGAGATGTACCTTGAACAGTGCATACAGGAATTCCCTGGATCTACGGATGCCAAGAACGCATTTCGAGTGTATCGCCAACACATAATTTCTGACTTTACCGGTAGCGGAGGAACCGATATACCCGATGAAGTATCTATTCACCTCGATGAACTTCGCAAAAAAGCGTACGGGGAGCCCACTTTCAACGGAAAAGTTTAACGCCTAGTCTCAGAGATCTTCATGAAAGCACTCGAACGCCTCTACCTGCTCCAGTCCGAAATCTACAAGCTTAATTGCATCTCGCGGATCATCGAGTGGGACCAACAGGTGAATCTTCCCCCTATGGGCGCAGAGGAACGAGCCAATCAGATAGAGCTCCTCAGTACACTAATCCACCAACGCCGAACAGCGCCTGATTACATCGCGCTACTCGAGGAACTCGCGTCTCGAACAGACCTCGATACTGAAGAAGACCGCGTCAATATCCGTGAGATGTGGCGTGAGGCACAGAAGGCACAGAAGCTCCCCGAAGAGTTCGTCGCCGAAAAGGCGAAGCTCTCTGCACAATGCTATCACGAATGGACACTCGCCCGACCAGCAAATGATTTTGCACGCGTAGAGCCATTACTCTCTCGTCTCTTTGAGCTTGCCCGCCAAGAAACGGATCTTCTTGGCTACAGCGAAAACTGCTACGACGCACTGTTTGATAACTACGAGCCCTACGGGCGGCTGAGTCAGGTTAAGCCTCTCCTGACCGACCTCGGTGAACAGCTCTCCGCTCTCCTTCCATCGATCATCGAGCAACAGCACGCGCTCCCTAAGCGACAGAGATCCTTTAGCGAGGCGATACAACACCGCTTCTGCTCGAAGGTTACGGCGGCAATCGGTTACAACTTTGACTCTGGTCGGCTCGACAAAGCCCCACACCCCTTTGAAACCACCCTTGGCCCACACGATATCCGTATTACGACCCGGTTCGATGAAACTAATTACCTCTCATCCATTTTTACCGCCCTCCATGAAGCGGGACACGCTCTCTATGAAGATGGACTTCCGAAAAAGTGGAAGGGCACACCCATGGGCTTTCCGATCTCGCTCGGTATTCATGAATCGCAATCGAGATTGTGGGAGAACATCGTCGGTCGAAGCATGCCGTTTGCTCGATACATTTATTCGCTCTTACAGGAGCATTTCCCAGAAGAGCACGCCGCAAGCTCGCCGGAGGAGATCTGGGCTCACAATAACTTTATTCAACCCACACTCATTCGCGTGGAGGCAGATGAGGTCACCTACTCTCTCCATGTAGTAATCCGCATGTTACTTGAGGTAGCACTCATAAATCGTGAGCTTGAAGTAAAAGATCTTCCCGCTGCGTGGAACGAGCTGTATCGCCAATACCTGGGCGTCACCCCTGAGTCAGACCGAAATGGTGTGTTGCAAGATGTGCACTGGTACAGCGGCAACATCGGCTACTTCCCAACCTATGCACTCGGCAATCTCTACGGCGCTATGATGTTTGAAGAGATACAGAAAGAGATTCCCTCTCTCGATGCACTGATTGAACGCGGAGAATTCTTACCGCTAACGAAGTGGCTCACAACGAAGGTCCACCGTCACGGGATGTCGTTCACCGGACCACAGCTCATCGAAAACATCACCGGCAAGCAGCTCGCTGTTGAGCCCTTTATTCGGTATATAAAGGGGAAGTTTGCAGTGTAGGAG
>JBIIHY010000227.1:0-5464 GCA_044235305.1 Bdellovibrionota bacterium | reverse complement strand
AACAACAGCTATGCAGCTTCCCGATTACTTAACGATCAGTATCAGGGAAGACTCTGCAAATCGCATGCACCTACTCATCCCTCACCCCTACGCAACTACAACCCCATCCAATGCGCCGAATGATCTCCTAAGCTTGTTGAGCCAGGCGAGCAACGACCCCGAGCTCCGTGACCAGCTTCTTCACTCACCCGCGAGGACCTTGGAGCAAGAACTATCACTTCGGAGCGGACAACAGGTGCGCATTCCGAGTGACCTTGAAGTTGTTGTTGTACCTCAAGACGCTCACGAGTTCGCTATCGTGATTCCTGAGCGGCCG
Organism: Bdellovibrionota bacterium; assembly: GCA_044235305.1. Lineage (GTDB taxonomy): Bacteria > Bdellovibrionota_C > UBA2361 > UBA2361 > OMII01 > OMII01. The sequence continues at coordinate 5,148 of JBIIHY010000227.1, read as the reverse complement.
TTGGACAGAGTATTTACATCGGAGGCGATCGAAGCCGAATTTGACCCTGAATCTGTGAGCGCGTCGACGTTTAGCTCATGCTGGTCTTGCCAATGTTGGTCCTCTGACTGCTGGTCGTCCCAATGTTGGAGTCGTGATTGTTGGTCATGGTCAAGCAAATGTTAGGTCGTTCCGCGGCGCGGCTACGGCCGCTAATCCTGCGCCATCAATAATGTTTCGAGAGAATGGTTTCTACGCGTAGGATTAGCATCTCCTACCTCTGTATTCAGGAGACGTTCGTTTGGATTTACATGACTCAGAGAAACACGAGCGAGGGTCAGGGCGGGGGCGCGTTGGGGGCATGGGCACCCCGACCCTACGACAGCACCGCCCCATCTCAAGCGAAGACGCGGACCTATGGACCATAGTGAGAGCCGGACATCCACTCGGTGGAACCTCTCACGGGGACCAAACCAACGCGCAGCGGCGGACCGAATTTTTTAGCAGACTGGGGAGTGACTCTGATTGTACCCTAAACGAACGATGCGCCATCGCTGGCGTCAGCCCCGAGGCTCTCATTCAAACACTTGAGGGGGAACGCGGTATTAACGAATCCCCAAAAAAAGCCGAGACGCTGAGAACGGCTCTGGCTTTGGTGCGGAGCTTTGAGCAATCAAGTAACCGAGCGCCGTTTGCCGAAATCCTCGGGAGTCTCGCCGATAGAGAGGTAGAACAGCTACATGCCCGCCTCGGAAAAGCTTTTGAGGAGGTGCTAGCCCCCGCAGCGGTTAATGATCTGCGTCGCGGGCTCGTTGAGGATCTGGCGGGAATCGCTCACCACGCTCTGTTGTATGAGTTCCACCTACACCGCTCCCGCGGCGGAGTAGCAACGGATGCCAGGCTGGCTCGTCTGACGGGACGTCCCGAAAGACAGGTCTATGAAACGTTCGTATCGCGCATCACATCGGATAGAGGAGCTGCTCTCTATCAACGATATCCAGCACTAGCTCGTTTAATTTCTCATCGGCTAAAATGTTGGCGCCGCAACATGAAGTATCTCCTGCAAGCGGTCAGGGAGGACCTCCCCCTGCTGGTGGAAGAGCTCAATGTAACGCCGGCGGCTAAGGTGGAGCGTCTCTCATTAAACCTGTCAGATGCTCACCATCTTGGCAAATCGGTAGCCGTGCTCACATTCAGCGCAGGGACTCGCATAGTCTACAAGCCACGTTCTCTAGGGCTTGAGAAACGTTTCATGGGGATTTTGTCATATTTGAATGAACGGGCTCAGATTCCGCTCTTCCAGATAATTAAGATGGTAGAGCGACCTCGTCATGGTTGGTGCGAGTTTTTCGCCCACACAACCACCGAGTCGATTACGAAGATAAACTTGTACTACCGTCGCACGGGCTACCTTCTCGCTGTGCTTCATGCATTTCGCGCCACGGACTGCCACTTTGAGAACATCATCGCAAGCAATGGCTTTCCTCTCGCAGTAGATCTCGAAACCCTGTGCCATCCAGACCATGGCTTCAGCCTCGCCTCCGCCCCGCAGCACAGCGATACCGATTTGATTTACGCCTCGGTATCGCGGGTGGGAATCTTGCCTGTGATCCGAAATGGGTACGATGGTCTCGACCTCAGCGCGTTGGGATCAAACCTGCAACCTCAATCAACGTTCGCCCGAGAATACCAGGACATCGGTAAGGCGGCTATGATGCTTACGGATTTACTGGAAGAGCTGCCATGTAAGACCACCATGCCTTCGCGAGACCAACCCGACCGTGATGAGATGGTCAGTTCGCTCTGTGAGGGATTCAGATACGCCTATGACCTTATCATGAGCGAACGAGAAAACCTCTTGTCGCGCCCTGACCTAGCTCCATCTTTACGGCGATGCGAAGCGCGCTTTATTGCGCGACCAACAAAGGTATACGCGTGGCTTCTTCAACGCAGCTTGAACTTTTCGGTATTACACAGCGGCGTCCAGCGTAGCCTAGAGTTTGAACGATTATTCAGGGTCGCCCTCGACAGCTCTGGACACTCACCGTGGCGAAAGGTAGCAGAGGCTGAACGACAGAGCCTCGAGCATCTCGACATCCCGCACTTCAACGTGCGGCTCAATAGCCGTTCCCTGTGGGCTGGAAGAAAACCAATTCACTCGGAAGCTTTATCGGATACGCCGTGGAATCAACTGAGGAGACGCCTGCAGTCGCTTTCGGAACAGGATCGCGCTCATCAACTTCAGATTATTGAGCTAAGTTTTGCTCAAAAACATTCACCAACCAAATCGACCGTAGACCGACCAATCGCGCTCAAGGCTCCCGTCATTGACCACTATCGCATTCGATCAAAATGCATCGATATAGCCGAGAAAATCTCTGCATCCTGTGTAGAGGCAGCAGACGGCTCAGTGTCTTGGCTCTCCCTGGGACCCACCCCAGAGGCGGGCGTTTATCGCCTTCAACCGTGCGGACCGGGTTTAGCCGATGGCGTTGCTGGCATTTCTCTTTTCTTTGCCGCCGCCGCCGCTGCGCTCTCGAATCATGCCTACCGTGGATTATCCTTGAAAGCCTTCGAGTGCTTGCGGCAAGGGCAGGGTCTCAACACCGCGACAAGTCTCGACCTGGGCGGGGGCACAGCAGGCATTTCATATGCCATGGCCAAGGCTGGCGTGATGCTTGGTGAGCGCAACCTCATTCAGCACGCGGAGCACCTCCTGACGGCTATTCCCGACGAGAGGATTCTTGAAATTGAAAGCCCCGATGTGACCTCTGGACTAGCCGGTATCCTCATGGCGATGCAATCCGTGAATCAGGTTCGCGAGTCCTTTGCGCTCCGCAACAAAATATCCATCATCGCTCAAAAACTTCTTGACCTCCAAATCTCCGTCGCGCCCGACGCGGCAGGATGGAGAACCCTTGAGAACGAAATGCTTCCAGGCTTTGCTCACGGAAGCGCTGGAATATCTTCAGCTTTACTTCGTGCCGGTGTCTTGCTGGAAGACCAACAGTTCATCACCGCTGCCCGACGTGGTTTTAACTACACCGCTCAGCTCTTCGACCCCACCATCGGGAATTGGAGAGATCCACGCCCCCGACTGCGCAATGCGGCAATTCCTTGTTCATGGTGCCACGGCGCAATAGGCATCGGGTTAGCGCTAGGTGGAGAAGCGTCACACAGTAGGGTTACTGGCCTGGTCGAGCGAATTATTCACTCGCAGTGCGCGAGTGGCACTCGCTTAGATTCAGCGTGCTGTGGTATCACAAGCGCCCTAGAGTTCTTGCTGCGCGTCTCAAACAGGGAAGATAATAGGAGGCTCTTGTCAGGATGTATTGATTATCTTTGTGAGACATCCCAATTCAGGCATCTACCCGAGAACGGGTCAAGCGTCTCTCTACCGGGAATGCTCCTCGGCCAAGCCGGAATCGGTTATCACCTCTTGCGAGTGGCGTTTCCTGAGAAGGTTCCACCGTTCTTGCTGTTTGAGTAGACGCTATCTCCCCTCGGACGATTCCAATCTTTTTCGTCGACATGGGAGGAGCAGGAATTTTCATATGATAATGCCACCACCTCGATTAATCGAGAGGAGCAGCACCTCATCGTCGAGCCGCGTGATAACCGCCCGATCGATTATCCTCATGAGGGGATTTAACAGCTCCGACTATCGGCGTGATTTAACCTCATGACTTTACCGTGCGGTCTCTCACAGAAACAGGAGAAAGCTCATCACTCCTTCCTCTCTCGTGAATGACTTTCGACCCACAGCCTCAAATAATACGTTTTCCAATTATATTTATGGGAACATGGATAGTTGCTTCTATGAAAACCATTTGGAAGTCAAGGCACACAAGTTTGCACCAGCCAGGTTTTGCTGATTTGGTTGTATAATTATTTTGTCAGGACCGTCTGTTAGTAAGTATTTTGGCGAATACCGCTTACCGTTTTGAGGGGTAACCCCATGCTTCTATCCGAGCATTGGCGTGAAGCCTAGCCCAAGTTGGTGATATTCGAGTACAGGGAGAGGTAGCTGCCCAAGCTATGTACGAGTTCACAAGACCCAAGCAACTATCGAGCGTGCTACCGTCCCCACGGTACTCGCCATAATACTTACGGTTCTGGTTGTAGTTATGCTGGGGGCTGTTGTTCGAATCTTTTAAGCTCGTGGTAGAGTTGTCGCACCCATCGGTTTGCCACTGCACCAACCACCACACCATAGGGTTTGCCGGCATTTGATAGGCGTAGCGCGAATTCCCGCCAGTACGTATTGTGCCTCACGAGCGAATTGCAGATCTCGATAATTGCCGTCTTCAATCCCGGATTGCCAGCCTTTATCAACCCGGCATCTGCTTGCCGCTCTCCACTTGAGCAGTTTCGCGGAGTAACGCCGCAGAACCGAGCGAGTTGCTTCCCGGTGCGGAAACGGTTCACAGTACCGATTTCAGCTCTGATGGTGCAGGCTCCAACAAGACCGACGCCTTTTATCTGTTTAAGGTTCCGTACGATCATATCTCTCGTAGTAGTCTCAGCTAGGCGAGTCTCCGCCTCACCGATAGCTGTAGTGATGCGCTCGTGCTCACCCAAGTGTTTCCGTAGAACCCAGAGTGTATGAGCGGGAAGAGCCTGAAGTGTCCCCAGCCAGGTAAGAGCACTTTTGGTCCACCAACATCTGATCTCAGATGGTTTTTTGATTCGATGTTGCCTCAAAATCGCGCGAATCCGCAGCTTTGCTTCTTTTCGTTGCTCTACGAGCTGCTTGCGGTATCGAACCATTGTGCGCAAGTCTTGAATCTCTTCGGGGGCAAGCCAAACCTCAGGTAAATAGCCAACCCTGTTGAGGTCGCTCAAGAGAAAGCCGTCGCTCTTATCAGTCTTATCGGGATTATGTCGCATCCGCTGCACATATCCAGGGTGGCACAGTCGCACCTCCCAGGTACTCTGATTACGAAGGTCGTGCGCGAAGTTAGCGCTCCCCGTGCATGCCTCTATTGCAACTGACTGCACTGCCCCAAACTTAGCGACGTAGGAGATGACTTCCCCTACGTCGTTACTCAGTCGTCTGTTCCCTAGCAGCCGACCATCTGATGACATGACAGCTACTTGTAGGCTTTGTTGATGATAGTCGATTCCGACACTTGTTCCTGATAGACTCATAGCACCTCCTTGACGCGC
>JBIIHY010000228.1:0-5464 GCA_044235305.1 Bdellovibrionota bacterium | reverse complement strand
TGGCAGGTGTGAACCCACTCTTTCTTTGGCGAACGCCATCCAAGCCCCGCGTTCTCGTTGTACGGGATCAGATTTATCTTTACCGGCATGCCGCGCATCATCTTAGCAAGGCGCTGCATATCCTCGTGCGAGTCGTTAAAGCCTGAAAGCATAACGTACTCAATCGTTACCTTCTTGCGAGGCCCGACCGGAAAGTCCTTGATAGCTGCGAGCAACTCACTCATTTCAAAGCGGTCGTTGATGGGCATGATCTGAGAGCGAGTCTCATCAGTAGTAGCATTGAGCGACACTGCAAGGCTCACTGAGATACCACTCGCTGCCAACTTGCGGATAGCAGGCACAAGCCCAACTGTTGACACCGTTACCTTGCGCGGTGACATCCCGTATCCACGGCTATCGGTCAGGTTTTGTACAGCACGCGTCACACCGTCAAAGTTGTGCAGCGGCTCACCCATCCCCATAAACACGATATTCGAGAAGCTATCACTGAAGTTCTTAGCATCTTCGATTACACCGTTTACTTGGCGCAGGATCTCACTCGTTGAGAGGCTTCGCTTAAGCCCCATCGTAGCCGTACGACAGAATTTACACCCCATCGCACACCCAACCTGCGACGACACACACAGTGTCATCCGGTTGGGTTGCTTGATCATGACTGACTCAACCAGGTCACCGCCTTCTACACGAAAGAGGTACTTGCGGGTTCCATCACTACTGATGTGCCGCTCATGGATCTCAGCCTTTGGAAACTCAAAGTGTTCAGCTAACTTCACACGCAGCTCGCGGCTGATGTTGGTCATCTGATCGAGGTTGGTTACCCCCTTCCGGTACACCCACTCAAAGAGCTGGGTTGCCCGGAAGCGGTTTGCACCTAGTTCGTGCTCAAGGGTGTCGGCTAGCTCCGAATAACTGTAATTAAAAAAGTCTTTCTTCGCCGCCGTTGTCACACTACTACCTCGCTCTTTGCTCTGAGTTTTGCAGCAACTACCCCTGAAGCTCTGGGAAGAAGAGACTGATCTCAGTCTTTGCGTTATCAAGGCTGTCAGATCCGTGCACAGCGTTCGCTGCGATACTCTCTGCGTACTTAGCGCGGATAGTCTCTGGGTCTGCCTTCTTAGGATCAGTTGCTCCCATCAGCTTACGGTTAAGATTTACTGCATCCTCGCCTTCAAGAACGGATACGAGCACACGGCCTGATACCATGTAATCGATAAGCTCGCCGTAGAAGGGTCTCTCTTTGTGAATGATGTAAAACTGACCTGCCTGCTCAGGAGTTAGGGTCATCATTCGCGCAGCAACAATTGTCAAACCGGCCTCTTCGAAGTGCGAGAGTATCTTTCCGATAAGATTGCGCGAGGTAGCGTCAGGTTTAATGATGGATAGGGTTCGCTCAACTGTCATACGTATCGTTCCTGTAGTGTTGTAACTGCCCCGTTTTTAGAGCGAGGCAGGCCGCGCTTGCATGGCGGCTGGTTAAGCCGGAAGAGGAGTTTTATCTTCAAAATTTCCGGCCCCGGTACTATAAACGGGTAGAGGCCGTAACTCAAGCTGCCCACCAGTGGGCAATTTCCCTTTATTACCAACTAGTTGCCATTGATCACATTGGCCCAATAAGGGGTTTCTGTTTGCGTTTCTCAAGGTATTTTTGATGTAGCGCCCGAGCCACAACCCCTGGAACCATCGTGGAAACATCCCCCCCGAGTAGCGCCACCTGCTTTACAACCGTGGAGCTAATGTAGGAGTGCTCCTCACGCGCCGTCAAAAAGAAGGTCTCAACCGACGGTGCGAGGTTGCGATTGACCAGGGCCATCTGGGCCTCATAATCAAAATCAGAAATAGCCCGTAGGCCGCGAATAATAACCTGCGCCCCTACCTTCTGTGCGAACTCAACCAGCAGCCCAGAGAAGCTCTGAACTTCTACCTTACCGCGCTGGCGTGAGAACTGGGCTGCTATGAGGTCTACCCGCTCCAGCGCTGAGAGGAGCCCTTGCTTTGCTGGATTATCCAGCACACCGATAACAACGCGGTCAAATATCTTAAGAGCGCGCTCAATAATATCAACGTGGCCATTTGTGAGTGGGTCAAACGATCCTGGGAAGACCGCCACCGAACGCGGACTCTCCTTCTGCTGAACCTTTCGCCGTCTTGTTGGTTTATTCTTTGCTTTCATCACCCCCAAAGCTCATCACAGAGCACGAGCAAAGTAAATCCGGCTGTTCTCCGAAACACTCAGGTCGTGCTACCCTCTGGGTCCAGATAGATTATAAAATGGCATTAGGAGAACGGTATGAACCTTACTCGCTTAGCTGCTAAGCAGAAACGCTACCTCGATATCCAACACTTTACAGAGACCGAAGCGCACGATCCTACAGTCAAGCAGCGCCTTAACCAGACCCTAGAGCTGTACCGTAGCGCCCTTGCTCAGATCTGGCGCGACCAGGACGCGCCACGACCTGAAAGCGAACGCAACCTTGAGTCAATCGAGCGTGATTTAGAACGACTACACAACGATGCCCGACTAAACGGAGGGCGCTGACCCCAGAGTGAGTAAGCACGCTCTGTGTGTAATCGCCCATTCCCAGACACCTCAAAACAAAGACTGATACACCCCATATGACCACTCAAAGTTCCCCCTCATCCCTTCCTCCCCGTGACGAAACGGGTTCCGGCAATGAGAGCCCGATCAAGAGAGGCTGGCGAGGCGCCGTATTCCTCGTTGGATTGCTGTTAATCTCTGGAATCTCAGCCTCTGTAGTTGGTTACAAAGTTAAGACAGCCGATATAGAGCGTAAAGGGGAGCTCCTCAACGTGTATGAGACGCACGGGGGAACATTTGAGGGCATTATGACCCTATCCACAACGAAGGCGATCCCAAACGATACTTCGCTGAAGAATATCTACATTGCAACGTATGAGCTAAACGAAAGAGCTCGCAAGGTAGGGCTGTATCTTACCTTAGAGTCAACCCCTCCCTTCGCCGTTGATTTAGCGATTGCGGGACTAGAAAAACTAGGGTCGAAGGAGTGCTACTTAGCAACCAAGGAGGCGTGGGAGTTATTTCAACAAGACAAACCCTCAACTCCGCCAGGCGGCGTAGTTCTGTCGGCCTCCCGTATTTCAAAACGGTACGACAGAGCCCACGCTCGGGATGTAGAAGTTAAGTTATATAAGCTTCTGACAGAGAACCGAGCGGAGCTTACCGGGGTTACAACTACGCCTTAGCCTTCTTAGGCGCTGGGGTCTTCTTAGCTACACCAGTTGTAGTAACTACCTTCTTAGCAACTGGCTTAGCAGCCTTCTTGCGCGGGCGAGAGTTGCCGTGTGAAGCCTTAAATATCTTGCCGCGCTTTGTTCGTGAATCACCTCTTCCCATAGAACCATTTCCCTATTGTTTTTACACACATCACCCCCGCATTTTCATCAGGAGTAAAGATGGTGGTACCACAATCCTTTCGGTTGGGTAAAGGATAAATCGCTTTGGTGCTACGGTTGCAAGGGCCTTTGGCTCTTTCTATAGTCAGCGGCGAAACCACTTACGCTTACATTTGCATCATCATGGAATTGAGTCTCTGGTTCCAGAAAAGCCCGTCCTGTGAGCTGTTACAGATGCAGTTCAAGCGACCTCAAGGCCCGCTTAAGACCTCATACAGAGGTAAGAACCTCGCCTTTCAACGAGATGCGGGGCTTTTTCAATGGAGCACGGCGGTAAAAGCCCTTGCAAAACTTGCAGTTGGCACCAGAGCCGTACTCAGTGGAGCCAAAGACCACTCACTGAGCACACTAGAGGGTGAAGGAGGCTCGCCAGCGGCTACTCTGGATTATGCCATAGCCAAACCCACGAGTTGGATAGTTGACCTCTTTGGCAGAGAAGCGAGCGGCAAGAGCTATGCGCGTTTAGTGTGCAAGCGAGAGAACAGCGAGCGCAAGCGGCCCGGCCCAGTTCGAGTCACCCTTAGCACTCACCTCCACGACTCGAGCAGATTAAGAATATTTCTCGACGGCGTTGAGCTTTTGACTACGCAGGAGCTCCTCGAACTGCTTGAACTACTCGAGACTGACAAGCCCGGTACGGCTGACGCTCAAGCCAAAGCGGAGCCAACTCCAGTCTTTAAGGCCTCATGGTTCAAAGGCATGCTGCATGAAGAGGTCCTATTTAGCCTACGCGAAACCGAGCTACTGGATCGCCTCGGTATTGAAGAAGCGTGCTCTAAGACAGACGCCCCCACATCATCATCAGATCAATTCCTCGCAGCTATTAAGACGGAGCTCCTTAGCCACTTTCAGCCAGCGCCTCAGAGCAAGAAGTGGCAAAAAGTTTCAAAGCTGAACAAGCCGCTTCGAATCGCCTGCCCGCCCACGGCTACTGGCGCGCTCGCCCTGTTTAACTACATGCAGTCGGAGCATGCCGGAAAAGTGACTATCGACGCAGCGTTCCCTTCAACACGTTCAATTCTCGAGGCGGACGACCTAGATTCCTACTCGTGCGTTGTTCTTTCGTGGGCAGCAGCGCGGACCCTCTATATACGCGAGAAATTTACTACGCTCCGGCCAGTTATGCTCCTGCCACGTACCTCGCTGGGCTTTGTACTACGGAAAGAACTGTCGTCGACAAAACAGGTCGAGAAGGTACTTCTTGCAACCGAGGTTGATGGTTACCCGATGAGATTCCTCGCCCGAGCGATGGAGCACGATCTTGTTCGACGAGAAAGTGAGGCGGTCGCAGCCACCTTCTCTGAGATAATGTCGTTACTCCCGCGCAAAGGTGATGCGGCAATCGTTGCATTCCCCATCTCACACCTCATAGGCAGGCGACACGGTGCTCGCGTACTGTGGAGCCATGATGAGCACTTTCGCTGCGGTGAAAACATCCTCTTCATCCGCAACGAACTGAACCGACCCGATATCATCTCCCTGGTACGAGAGGCTTGGTATACCCTTCTTGAAGACCCAACTGCTCGCAGTAATTCATTGGACCAGATTTTTTCTGCTGTTGATTTTACTAACTACCTTTACCGGCTGGCGGGCGGAATACAGGTAGTTTCAGGGAGCGACGTAATTCCAAGAGGAGATATATGAATACGGCACTACAGATGCTCACGGCTCCGGCAAAACCTCAAAAATCTGATGAGATTAAAAAGCTACAAATTCCAACCCCTCCTGTTCAGCGATATAGTAATCCGATACCAGTAACGGTCGGATTAGTTCCGGTCATTGATGACCAAAATGGGCGAATCGGGCTCTTAACGATTAGGCGCGGAATAGAGCCAGCCAAGGGGAAGCTCGCCTTACCTGGCGGATATCTTGAACATGAAGACTGGAAGGACGGCTGTGCGCGAGAGCTGACAGAGGAAACGGGTATTGAGTTCTCGGCGGCCATGATATCTGACAAGGTTACCCTTGCGAGTGTACAAAATGGTAGTCGGCTACTGCTATTCGCTGAAACGCGCCCGATTCACGCGTTTCA
>JBIIHY010000226.1:0-5483 GCA_044235305.1 Bdellovibrionota bacterium | reverse complement strand
ACCGAGCACGAGATTAAAAACATTGTGAAGAGCGCTACGCGTTGGCTAAAGAGAGTGCGTGCCATGAGAAACACCAAGAGCACCGTACCGAGGTCGCATGTCGCTGAGAAGCTGCGACCATACATATGAGCAGGTATTTCAGTTGCCTGAGCGCCCAGTACTGAGAGGGCTTTGATGATAAATAAGGGTAGCGTGCCGTAGACAAAGAAACTGAAGTTGCGGTTGTGGGGATTTAGGGGGGATGTTGTGGTGTTAAAGTATGAGGAGAAAGATGAAGGCCAACCTAGGGCTCCCTCAACCATCACGAGAAATCGCTCGTCCGGGTGCAAGAGGTGCCCTTCATCCCAATCAAGACCCAGTAGCCGAAAATAAGCGGCAAGGATCAGCATGCCGCATACAAGTGCCCAGGAAGTTTTGGTATACCTTCTGACGGCTGACGTTTGTGGTGTATCTGGGTTGATGACCGGCATATGGCAACTTCGACGGGACCGAAGATACCACTGCTGTTGAGTTCCCCCAAGCCCTTAGGTTGGATACCTGATGGCGCTTATCAAGAACCTAGTGTCAGCGGGGCCGAGCCCCGCACCATTGCCTACGGCTACTAGGCTGAGACGTCGAGCCCGCCGCTTGCCTCTTGTTTGGACTCCATCTCATCGGCTGGCATCGCTTCCTCGCTCACTGCCTGTTGAGGGCGAGGCGTAACAGCCTGCGAAGCGCTTGCAACTGGCGGTTGGGGTCTTGAACCTACGGATCCAACTGGACTCGACATATTATCTCTCCATTTAAAACAGGCACAAAGGTCTGGGCTTGCACAGCCTCCGGCTCTTCCTTTGAAAGAGATATTCGGACTTCTAGGGGGAGCTCTTTACGAAGGGCAGCTGAAATACCTTGGCTGATAGGTAAAGAAAAGGGACGGGTGGATTTTGTCAGCTGAATGAGATAGTTAGCGCCCACCTGCGTAGCAAAAATCCAATTTTACTGTACCTCTGCACGGCGGGAGTACGCAGAGCAAAAAAGGGGACTTGTGAGCAAAAAATCAGCAGATGCACGATTGCATGCTATGGGGATCTCGTACAAAGCAGCTATTCGCAATAGGGCTTTGACGTCTGGGTCGTGTGGTTGGGCGGTGAGCGGGTCCCAGAAAAATATGAGCAGGTCGATCTTCTCTTCAACGATCATAGCCCCGAGTTGTTGATCGCCACCGAGTGGCCCTGATGCGCACTTGAAAACCGGGTAACTGAGAGCATCCTCAATCATGCTTCCGGTCGTGCCGGTAGCGAATAGCTCGTGCTTTTTAATCTCTGCGCTGTGACGTTGCACCCATGCGCACAGTTCAGGCTTCTTAGAATCGTGAGCAACGAGAGCTATCCGTTTTCGGGGTGGAAGTGGTGCAAGATTGTGATCAAACGCTATACGGCTCATCGGGTTCCTCGGATCATAGGTCAGGACCCTATCACTCTATCTCACTTTTGGCGTTCGTAGCAGAGGTTAAGTTTTTATGCAGGTGTGTTTACGCTGAAATGCGAGTTATTGTGTTTTTTATCTTTTCCCACTCTTCTGCATCCACCCGTTTCCACTTCCGTCTGCTGCCTTCCGGTACTGCGCCGACTTCTGAAGCGTAGACCGTCACCGGTTTTTCCTGAAGTAGCGGCTGGTCTTTGTTGCTATGCGGTAGAAAAGTGGCAAAGACCCTTGGTGGGGTGCCTTTACCTGGTTTGGTCAGGTAGACCTCAAGAGTTGTGCGGGGCTTAGTGTAGGTCGCGGGGATAACAAACGCGTGGCCTGCAAACTGCACGACTCGCAACTGTTTACCGGTTGACGGCTTGGGTATGTTAATTGGATCGATACATGGCAGCTGACCCTCTCCTCGCTCTAAAAGGGTAGAAAATTGAGGTCCAATCTCCGTTGCACGCACCCAGCGGGTATTGGTGTCGTGCCATTTTCCATATCCTTGCACTGAAACATCTATTGCATCCCTCGTTGCTGAAAGGAGCGAAAGGGTCCCAACAATTTCGCGATACGAACTACCATCAGGTAACCTTTTATGGCCGAAGATAGTAAGATCTGCTCCGCACAAGGTATGGCGTTTCATGAGAACCCGGAGGGCTGCTTCGGGAACACCAAAAGAGTAACTAGTAAAGCCGGCGGTGGTTAGTGAGGGTGGGAGAGAGAGTGTCGGGGGCGGAGTTTTTGTTATTCCGTTGGAGAACGGGTCGAGGCTTGCTTGAACTTTTGTAGCTTGACCGGTGGGAACGGTGATGGTTTTCGTGTAGATCACTCGTTCGTCACATAGCGCATCGACGTTGATCGGTCCGTAGCCGAGAGTTAAAAGGGTAAGTGCGCCCCGCTTGCTATATGCGTCGCTCAATGCCCGTTCATGAGGGCGATTGGGGTCTGGAATCTTCAGAAGAAGAGCGCGAGCCTTCCCTGATTGATTGAACTCCACCGAGCTGCTAGCAGGACAGAACAAAGAGCGATTATCCTCAGCACTTAATCTGTTTTTTACGTTGCTGTGCTCGTGTCGCACAAGGTCTGCATGAACAGCGATTGCTAAGTTCTTTACGGGGGGAGTTTGGAGGTGCTCCGCTTGTTCCGGGGTAATTTTTAGTCCTACAAACCCATCGCGGGTAAATGGCTCCACAGTAAATCGATGGCGCTTTTCAGCAGGTTGCGCTGTCCGTGATGGTGGGCGCTGGGCAGGTTGAGTTTGTGCTCGACCTCGGGATGCTTGATTCTCTCCAAGCCCCATCGGCCCCCAGATCTCTTGATTGAGGATGCCCGTGATCGTTGGGGGAGGAGCTATCTCTGTTGGGAAATTCTTCCACAGGTTGAACCACTCCTGCCAAGGCAGGAGATTTTTGTGAACATCAAATCGTTTTAGGCTGTAAACTAGTTGGCGACGGAGGTCGGGATCCCTAGGAACATCGAGTTTGTCGATGATTTTCGTGAGCGCAACTGATATCGCCGGATCGGCGCACCTCTTAGTGGTATTAAAATGGCCTGCTATTTCATCTCGTGATCTACCATCAAGCACTTGCATTCGTAGCATCTTTTCGCCGGTAGTGGGGTTTCCGAGTGACTCAATCTGCTGATGTATTTTTAACAACCAACCGTACGTGGAGTTTGGTGCGCTCGCCATTCGAGCAGCTAGTCTGGATTCGTGTAGTTCGTTAAAAGTTGGAGGAGTAATGCGGCAAGGCGGATTTACGCCCCCAAGAGCCAGGCAGCCAACGCTGTATGGTCGCGGTGGCTGTGCGCTGCCCGGAGTCCCGTCAATCCCCGCACCAGGTTGTGCTAATTTTGTCGGCGTCGTGTTCATAGTTAAGCGCAGTTATGGTTGCCCTAGTAATGGAGAAAATAGTTTAGGAGAGAAGAGATATCGAATCTTTTTATCATCTCCATACACAGTTGTTATGTCTTGAGCGTGTTGCTGAACGCGCTCTTGAATGGCATGAAGAGATAGATGAGCTGCCATATCGCGCGCAAGCACTGAAGAGGATCCTAGATCTCTAAAGAGGTATGTAATGACATCGCTGTGTGGAAGATGTTTGGTGCTCTCTTGAATAGCCATATGGCGCTTGACGACCGGCGGCATCTGCCCTCGAATAAGCCAATCGCGGATCGTATTTGCGGGAACTGAAGTGATACGAGCGATATCAGCAGGCTTTTTTTGGCCATCGTGCGAGCATGCAACGACAGCTTCGAAGTCAGGTATCGTGAAGGTGCGTTTGGTCTCAGGGAGTTGGCGCAACTTACGGAGAGATTCCTGCTTCTCTGTAATTGAGCTACCAATAACCTCCGCGAAGCGAAGCCACTCAGCTTTTTGACGGAGTTTTAAACTGGCGATAGTCCCTTCACGGATAGTCGGCCGCAGTCCTAGGCGAACAAACACTCGGGCCATATCGACGAGTAGCTGCTGACCATTTTTTTTGCTTATGCCGATAGCAGGAGTGGAGTCAGCCATCATGTGTCCACCATGATCAAAAACGCCGCGCAAAAAATGCGCGCACTCGATCTCAGTTCCAAGGTGCTCCCACGGAATTCGATTGTTGTTATCAGTTACCGAGTGAATGTGGGTTGCGAGCTGCTCGTGTCTCGGTTCAAGGCGATAGAACAACGAGCCTCCTATCGTAACGGTGTGGATGTCTGGAGTGAAGGGCAGGACTATTGATAGGTGGCGTTGGAGAGTTTCTATGTGTGACCGGTCTTGTGAGGCGTAGCAGATTCGCCCCAATGGTCTTGTTCCCACCTCGGTTAATGAAGCCCAGGCCCCGAGTAGGTAGGGTAAGGAGACCCCTTCGCGTCTGAGGGCATGCTCAAGCGTGCTGTTCTTGAGCGCTCGGAGCGCGGTCGTTTCTGGAGACGCGGGCTGTGCCGACGTTGATGGTTGTGTGTTTCTCATAGCTGCGGGTTAGCTCACCACTAGTAGGTAAGGGTTATGCCCACTTGTGGCGGAGTGTGACTGAAAAAGGGTTGCTTAGCAGCGTTCAGGCTTCTCTCTGCTTAGGTACATCCTACTTTTTGTGCGCGCCCAGTAGTCGAAGTTCCGCTGGTTAGCGGCATGTTTGGGTGTTAATCAGTATGAAATAGCACCGATCTGATGACGAAAAAGGTACAGGGTACTAGCGGGGGGGGCTAGTGCTGCTCCGTGATGGTTCGAAAAGTTCACGTAATTTAGGCCATCCGGCTACCAATCGCCAACAGTCCAGCAACAGCAGCAAGCTCTGCCCTAAGGATAGCTGGACCAAGCGAGGCTCGTGTAAAGCCGCCCTGAGAGAGTAACAGCTCTTCCTCTTCGGGTGTGAAATCTCCCTCAGGTCCTATGGCAACGACTGCGCCGCGGTGGGGTGGGGTGGTGGCGCGGGCGGCTAATGCCTTTATATCCGCTGCGTCCGGAGCCAGAGAGCAAACCACCCGTAGTCCAGCTTCCGGGAGTATTGAGAGAGCTTCAGGTAGGGAGAGAGCAATTGAGACGTGAGGTGGGCGCGGCTGGCGGCTCTGTTGCGCGGCAGCGAGGGCTGTTTTTTGCAGTCGGGTCTCTTTCGTCGCCGCCTCGCTGCGACTTTTAAGTCGCACAATGCTGCGGGTAGCTTGCCAGAGGATGATGTGGCTGCACCCGAGTTCTGTAGCCCAGTCACAGATCAGTTCGTTTTTCTGCCCTTTGCACAGTGCGCATAGAAGCACCAGGGGAGGGCGTATCAGAGAGCCGTTTTCGATAATCTCTGGTGATTCAAGCGTAATTACGGGTGAAACAGATGCAACGGTTGCTATACAGGTAAAGCCATCGGCAGGGTCGGCTAACTCTATTCGGTCGCCTCGCTCACAGCGCAGTACGTCTCGCAGGTAGTGGCTATCCTCTGAAGAAAGGGTGGGTGAGCTTCCAGAATGAAGAAGGGCACGCAGGTCAGCGACGAAGAGTCGAGGACCTTTGTGCCCACGCATAGTCATATTTCTTATGAACGACTACTTCTTCTTGGCGCCCA
>JBIIHY010000016.1:0-17111 GCA_044235305.1 Bdellovibrionota bacterium | reverse complement strand
CGGGTGCGCTCGATATTCTACCATCAGCGACAGAACATCTTCGGCAGCATGGAAATGCGTAGGCGGGGTTTCCGCCTTTTTGTCCCATTGCCGCGTTGCAACATTCCCCGCAACCAGGGCCAGAACAAGCTCAGATAGGTTTCGCGTAACGTCGAATGAGATCGCGTGGTGGTCGTCGAGCGATAGTTTTTGGAGGTTTAGCAGGTCTTGTGGATTTGGGGCACTGAAGAGAGGAGGGATTAGGGCTCTATTGGAAGAAACAGCGGGGCGGGTTTGTGGTGGCGATAAGAGTCCTTCAGTCATTCAAAGCCCTTACGAAAAACTTGGCGGTCGCTACAACCGCTCTACAACGTCCGAAGCCCTTATACTCAGATTAGAACTCAGAGTGAATAGCATACGACCAAATATTTTGATAACCGAAAGACTCAGGTCGTGTGCCTTTGTTTCTGCTCCAGCTCTGGACTTACCGTTTCGGTCGCGTTAGGAAAAAGAGTCCCTTTTTTTAAGGATTTCTATGCCTACGCTCAGCACGTTAAACGTTCAAGTTCCGGATTGTAGCCTCTATGTAGTCGAGCGAGAGAAACCGCTCGATGGCGTGAAAGAGCTGATAGCTTCAACCAGCGACAGTAGAGCTATCTGTAACGATCCGCACGTATTAGGCGTGAACTACACACATAAGTTAGGACAGGCGTCGGCTAAGGCCCTGAAGGGTCTTAGCGCGGCTGGAATCTTTACCGGAACTGAACACTCCACAAGCGTGCTCACTATTCTACGCGGCGGTTTGAATTTTGAACTCCGGGGCGCTCTAGCGCAGGCATTCAACTGGAACTGTCACGGTTCGTGGTTTATCAGCGCCCAGCGCCAGATCGCCAATCCCGTTACAGGCGAGTGGGAGATTATCGAGGATGCTTATAAAAAGATTTACCCTCATGGCGAAGTAGATGTTGTTTTCGGTGACGTGGTGGCCACAGGTACAAGCTTGCGACATGGACTCGGAAAGCTCACAGAAGTGAGACAGGGAGCTATTCGCTACAGATCAGTCACCTTCTTTACCATCGGTGCCGCTATAACTGGTGATATAATCAGCGATTGGAAACGGCAGATCGAGGTGGCCCAAGGCGGCCCAGTTGCGTGCAATGTCTTATATTTTGAGGGTGTATTCGGTGTGGCTAGTCCCACAACTCCGCTGCGAATCAAGTTAGATGGCACTGATCTGGTGCGACGAGGTGGTATCCATGCGCCGGAGTTTGATGAATCTCAGTATGAGAGTCCGCTCTACCCTCTCGAGCGGTGCACTATTTATGACGCAGGCTCACGAGCCTTTCATATTCCGGAGTACCTCGAGGACGTTATTGACTACTGGTCCCAGGTGGCTGCTCTTGCGCGCGATGGTGTAACTTTTGAAGAGCTCGTAACGGAGCGCTATCCATCAGTCGATACGAAGCGGTTTAAAGCTGTTGATCTAGCACAGCTTGCGCAGTCACAGATTGCCGCATGCAAAGCCGCTCTCCACGGTTAAGCAGCCACTCGGGCGGACTCATGTGCAGTAGGCCCCTCGTCGCGGTACCCTAAGGAAGCGCACTCGTGTTTACGCGAAGGGCTATTGATTGTAGCCCCCTTCCCTACGCCGTCCAGTGCGGATCGCGCTCTTCACCAAAGAAGCCGCCACCTATAAACAGCCGCTCAATAAAGTCAGGTGTCATCTGCTGAAAGAGCGTTCGATTGAGAGCCTGTCGAGCCCCTATCTCGCGCTCAAACGCTTCGCGACAGTAATCAAAAGGAAGCCTCTTACCCGAATGTGAATCGAGCAGGTGCAGACGTTCTCTGTCGTTTTCGTTCCGTGCGGCACTGGAGTACATTAGATAATTCCCACACGGAGACCAACATACTCCCCTATCCGATCGGCTATCGTGCGTAAGCTGACGCACATCACTTCCATCTGCGTTCATGACGAAGATATCTCCGTCGTCTTCAAAATTACGCATACGCACCATCGCAGCGCGAGCCTCAGCATTGCTTCCGTTAATAATCGCATCTTTGTAGTCGAGGAACATCTGATGATATTCCTCAGCGCTACGATTGTTGCGGTGGGAAACAAACGCAATCCTATCACCCTGAGGGGAGTACACCGCACCGTAATCTTTAGCGGGGTGGTGAGCTAATACAGTCATGGAGCCGGATAGTAGGTCATACGCCACGATATCAGTGTCACGCGTGCTTAGGTCTCCATTTGAATCCTTGCTCGGCGTTGTGAACAGGAGCTTTCGACCATCTGCAGAGACAGAGGGGGTGCTTTGAATTCCAGGCAGCGAGCACATAGCACGAGTAGCGCCACTGCTTAAGTCATAGGCACACACGTCGAGGTCGTTTCGGTTATTACCATTACTTACAAAGATGATCTCGCGACCATCGTGCGAGAAGCTCGGTGTCTGACAGTACACATCAGTTGTGAGTCGCTTCTGATTGCCACCATCATGGTCCATCACCCAAAGCGATGGGATTAGATCCTCCTGTGTCGAAACCCACACGATCGACTTCCCGTCAGGAGACCAGCGCGGATGATCATTAAGGTGCTCCCCCGCTGTGAGTTGGTGAAGTGTCGCATTATCTAGATCGAGCGACCAAATATCGTAATCCAAGCGTGCGCCTGAACCGAAAACGATCTTTCCTGACAGCTTCATAGCAAACCCCTCCCGCACGTAACCCTCCGGGGTTATATCGGCCACCAAAGGGATTAACTGAATAGACCACACCAGAACGACCAACCGCACAAAAACGTTAGGTTTTTTACCGAGCAGCATCTCACATAGCTGGTCTGAAACACTCGCCGAGTTGGCGAAGCACGACGGCAGCTTTCGCAACCTTTAGCTCACTGTGTGTTTTGCCCTCTCTCTCTCTCAGAAAAAGGGTGGGACATCTGCGGAGATATTTAGCGTCACATTACAAACGACTTCACTCATCGCTGCCTATCAATAGAAACCGATTCAGACACATTACGACTATGAGCTTCCCCATTTCTACTGTACACCACGACTGAGAGATTGACTGCACACTGCCACACCCCTACCATCCGTCCCATGTCAGTGCAGCCTGTCGCTTCTACGTTTGAAAGCGCCTTATTACGAGCCATCTACTCACTACCGGCTGACCAAAGTGTCTGAATTGAGCGCTCTATCCGAAAAACTCAACCAGACCACAAACCCGCTGAGGAACTGTACGCAATACCACTTGAGATCAATCCCGCAACCGGTCGCTTTATTCCCGCCCAGTGGCAACGGATTGACTCCCTCGTCGGATTATCTTGTGCTCTCATGCGAGGTTAGCTCCAGCGATTCTCGGCTATTTTGTGTACACAAATTTGTGTACATAAAACGATACCGCTCAGGGCTCGAGTCTCTCATAACCCGAAGATTTCACACGCCCGGCACATAACGGCACGTTGTCCTCTGCAGCGCACCGTGGCTACGCCAGGATTACGCTCAGCCTGTGCATGGTGAGCAATCATCCCCAGACATTTACCCCTGAAGGAGCCAAGCGATAGACTGCACCGGACTCTCTGGAATAGCCCTCAAATCGCCCGTCCTCTCATCGGAGCTGTAACCTAAAACAAGCGCAGCACTCGCCGCAGCTTCCGCTGCTTCCTCGCAATCGCACTCAAGGGGCGCTGGCTTCTCATTCACGAGTGCTAGCGCAGTTCTAATTTCATTATCGCTCGTAGCCCTAGTCCACTTGGAACGCCACAGCGCTTCCCGCCCGGCACCAAGGAGTGCCCGCTGGAGGTGGCTCAGGGTGGATAATACGGCCTCGGCATCCAAGAGCATTTCACCCAATCCAGCGACATCGGCCGCTGAGAGCACCTGCGACTCCCCCACGTCAAACCGTGTAGCCCATGAGTCAGCTTCCTCAATTCGATTATGGGTGTGAGGAAAGATATGTTTTACACAACGTGAAATCGCTACACACGAGTCTCTATTCGACAGAGAACATAGGCGTGCTAGATCGACATTCTTATGCTCAAGACTTTGCAGCAATTTTGAGGCAGCCTTAGCAAGCAAAAGGATCGAATAGAGATCTGGCAATCTATTCTCTGAGTCCAAAATAACACCCCCTGTGCTCTCATCTCGCACAGTGAGGCGTGACACAATCACCCCGCCGGTAAGAGATACCACACGAGTGCAGGGACCAGCCTCAAGGATCTTTCGAGCAGCAGCCTCCTGCTCACACACAGCGTGCACCAACGGCAACCCGTCGTTACGAAGGTCTATCCGTTGAGCCCACTTATCAAGCTCTATTCTCAAGAAGTGAGGGTCATGGTACCGAAACGGTTGCTCCCGAAGATATGTTTCAATAGCCCGAACCGTTGGATTCGACCGACGAGAGAGCCAATCAAGGGACTTATGGATGACCGACCGAGAGAGATACCGGTGTGCAATCACGTCATCGATTACACAGCAGGCTGAAGCTATCTCGGCACCCTGACGAAGCAGCGCGCGAAGCTCCATCAACTCTTCGTGCTGCAGAGTGCGCTCTTTTACGGACCCCCCAAGAGCCACCTCCCACGGATAAATGCTTCGCCGAAAATCGTTTATACAACAGAGATTTCTAAAGACATGTACCGCCGCAGTAGGATCCCCCGCGGCACTCGGCTGCACAATCGCTCTATCTGAAAAGAGAATGTCGAGGTCTTCAGAGCGGTTAAAGTAGGATTTAATCGCTGAAACCAATTTACCCGCGCCCTGAAGACTCGCAGCTACGGCCTCGGCTGGAAACGAGACTTTTCCAAATACAAGTCGGCCCTCTGCAGTAATACGCGCCAACGGAGGCTCTGCAGGGGGAAGGGTTGGTGCGATGGCAGCGGGAGGGGGCGTTACAGTGAGGCTACCGTTCTCTTCAACCAATCTCCGGGTAATACGTGGAGATACACCTGACGATAACATGCACTAGCTCCCTTGATACGATGCGCAACGGTAGACCTCCTTCCCACGCGTCGCAAGCTCGGCCGCAGTATAAAGTGACATGTTAAGACCCTCGCTTATTACGGTACTTCTCTAGCACCTCTGCCCACATACTGCTGTAGGTAGAACTGAGCGCAAGGCACGTAGAGTAGTCTTGCTGATGTGGTGACTCATACCATGCCGATCCACGGGCATCCCTCCCACCTAAAGACTCCGTCTCTGCGCGCGTTGCAATCTCCCTCTGAAGCACTCGTGCCGGCACTTCATTAAGGCATTTGATACATTCAGTGCTTACCCCCTCAAGGAAGATGTGTCCTGTCTGCAGTAGCTCCCTAAGAGTTACCCTGCCCTGCTGCGTAAGAGAATTCATCAACAGATGCTCGTGCGCTCGATAAAACCGCTTCCCAACCATGTCATCGTTGAGAACTGCTGGAATAAAGTCTTCTACCCCGAAATCCTCATCCAGCTCGTTCGCTGAGTGTTCCCCAAGATCATCAGTGGGGTGCAGGTAACACTCAGCGGCAGTTTTCCAGTGCTCAATAGATAGCAGAAATTCAACAGTTGGTATCTTTTCTCCCGGAGACTCGGCGTCCTCGAAAGCAACCAGCCACCTGCGCACATTCTCTCGCTCATCTGCCGAGAGTCCCTCAATGTTATCAGCCATTCGATTGACGCAAGCAGCTACGTCAAAACACTGCTGTAGGGGGGAGTAGATGGAGATATCGCATATCGTGGGAGCTAAGCGAGCAGACTCCGGCAGCAACTCCCATACCTCTGGATGCGAGTCCGCTACTATCTCAAGGAAATCCCGACAGAGCTCGTCACAGTCACTGTGTGATAGACCGTAATATTTCCACTCTCTCTCTTCTATCGATGTATCTGACGCTGCATAGGTCGATGTATTGTCTTCATGATTCGCGGATTCTCGAAGAGTAGCCTCAAATACACTAAACCACTGCATCAACTTTTCTGCCTCAAGAAGTAGATCCGCCTTCTCTGCTCCACGCAGGAGAGCAATCTGAAAACTCAACGGCTGATCGTTGGGGATTGACAGCAAAAAGCCCGCAGAGACCTCATCAACAGCCCCTGCATCTGACTCGTCTGGATCCGCCGAGGACTCTGCATCTTCAGCTTCCTCACTCGGCGCTTCACCGCTCTGAGGAGCTATCCCTAGAAGCACGAGGTACGGAACATTACCAACGGTCTCTTCAGGGTCTATGTAACTTGAGAGAACCATCGGTGAAGAAAATATCGTTGGGTCGTTTAGTCCGCGCTGACGCAGACAATCTGTTAGCTGCAAAAGAACCCTCTCTCGTATGGCTTCATCTTTTACAATCGGATTTATATCTTCAGCGAGCGAACTGATGATGCGGGTAAATTCAAGCAGACGACTTGCCCCTAAGGGCGGTACATCAGCAACGGCTATACAGCGCTTACGAGTAGAGGTGGCACGCTCATGAAACACTCTGGCCTCCAGCGCGCTGGACTGCATGATGGCGTCTGCTCGCAAACGCACATCCTTCACGAGTTCTGCCGATGACATCTGCTCAGCATCAGGTAGCTCACAAGGGAGACACTCTGAATGAATGGGGATACGCGAGAGAGTTTCCGCATGTTTAGGAAATCTGAGCGGCGTGAAAACCTGCTCTTGAACCACTGCAGCTACCTCCGGTGTTAGCGGCTCCTGAGCAAGTCGTTTTAGATCTCTTTTGACAGCCTCCTGCAACTCATTAAGGAATCGGAGCTCATCCTTCAGAGACAACCGTTTTAGTCTCACCCGAAAATCATCAGGACCAATGTGCCCCTCAAGGCGGATAACAGTAGCTGCGCGCTCCTGGGAGAACTCCCACAAGCCGGTAGCTACCTCATTGAGGTCATGACGGAATGCAACCGCTCGAGTAATTAACAGATCAACGAGCCAATCACTGTGCTCGTGTTCGACCCGCACAACCTCTTCAACAACGCCCCGCGCACGGCGCTGCGACTCTTGGGTGGGAGTCGCTACCACTGCACAGCCCTCTATTCGAACATTTGCAAAGTCTCCCGTTGCTTGCAGCGTCGACACGAGATCGCTGCGCCACGAAGCGAGCAAGTTCGAGATAAGGTCGCCAACAGGTTCAAGCGCTGGCTCAGATAAAAAGATTATCCTCAAAGCAGATCGCGCTGCCGACCGATCTTCTACCCCCTGCGCACCGAGCCTATCCAAGGCAACATCGCAAAGCTGCTCGTGCTGAAGAGCTGCGTGCACAGCGCTAACATCAACATCGCCCGACCCTGGGAATTCTTCTGCAAGAAGCGCCTGAGCAGTTGCCTCGAGTAGGCGGGGAAGAGCGCGGCGCATGGTATCTGCTGCAAAAACTACTGACATGGTTTGACTCCCCTAAAGCTATATCCGCTGTCTATGGTAGTCGCCGAGCGATGCAAGGGGCGACCCTGCCCGGCATAATGATACAAACAAGGTTTTGAATGCAACCTCTCAGGATGATTCTTGGAGGTTTTAAGCCCTATACGCCGCGTCAATAACGCCAGCGGCAACCTGTTCTAGCGGTAACACCGAGCGCGCAAGCCCTGCATTCACCACAGCGCCCGGCATCCCCCACACCACACTCGTTGCTTGATCTTGGGCCAACACCGAGCCACCAGCAGCAGCGATCGCCTGACAACCACGCAACCCATCCTGCCCCATCCCAGTGAGCACCACAGCCAGCGCGCGCTCACCGTACAGCTCGGCCACGGAACGAAAGAGCACATCCGCTGCTGGGCGACATGAGTTTTCAGGAGCGTCTTGATTAAGAGCAACGCGCACAACGTTTGTTGCGGCATCACGCTTTAGAAACATGTGATATCCCCCGGGCGCAACGTAGACAGCCCCAGGTTGTAACTCTTGACCATCATGAGCTTCACACACCGTAAGCTCTGAACTTCCATTCAACCGGTCAGCGAACATCTTAGTGAAAGTAGGTGGCATGTGCTGAACAACAACTATCGGACAGCCAAAATTCTTTGGCAGTCGACCGATCACCTCAGGCAATGCGTTTGGGCCGCCCGTTGAGACTCCGACGGCAACTATCTGAGCAACGCACGGAGTTGATGGAAGAGGGATTACTTGAGGAGCCGACACCGCCGTTACACCTGTCGGAGCTGAAGTCGAGAGACCACGCCTAGAGTTACGAGTAAGAGCCTTTATTTTACCGATCAACTCTTCTGCAATAGTCGACTTTAAATCCCCTGCTGCCCCCTGCGCCGTGGGCTTAGTCACGTAATCAGCAGCACCGAGTGCCAGAGCCTGCAAAGTGTGAGAGGCCCCCTGCTCAGTTAATGAGCTAAACATGATTATCGGAAGTCGCGAGTGACTGCGCTTAACGTGCGGCACCGTCTGAAGCCCGTCCATTTCGGGCATCTCGATATCAAGGGTCATCACATCTGGCTTCAGCTCAGGAAGCTTCTCAAGCGCTATACGTCCGTTGGCTGCGGTGCCCACCACTTCAAGCTCTGGGTCAGCAGAGAGCACATCGGTTATAATCCGACGCATCGTGGAAGAGTCATCAACGACAAGAACGCGTATCTTATCCATAGAGAAGAGAACACTTTAGCCCTCATCTAAGATGATTCCCTACCTCCCAGCGGTGCTCCCCCTCAAAGGGTACAAAGCTACCCCCTTCCCCAAATAAGCAGTTGTGGTACCTTCTATCGACATTACGTAGTAACGGTAACCAACAGGTTGAAATGACACACGAAAACCACTTTCGCAAGGTTGAAGCAAGACCCCACCTCCCAACACTAGAAAAGGGGGTAGTTGAACGCTGGAAACGAGAAAAGACCTTTCAGGCATCGATCACTCGCAACGAATCAAAACCAGAGTTTATTTTCTACGACGGTCCCCCATTCGCAACCGGAAGTCCGCACCACGGCACGATCTTCATCTCGGCCATAAAAGACCTCGTCGGACGTTACAAAACGATGCGTGGCTACAAAGTTCCGCGCACGTGGGGGTGGGACTGCCACGGACTACCAACTGAAAAGATCGCAGAGGCCAACCTCGGCATAAAAGATAAAAGCGAGATCGAAGAGAAGATTGGTGTCGCTGCGTTTAATGCAGAGTGTCGCCGCATCGTTACTGAGTTTGATGGCAACTGGAGAGTGTACATCGATCGTATCGGCCGCTGGGTTGATATGGACAACCCGTACCGCACGCTCGACCGCTCTTTTATGGAGTCCACCATCTGGGCCTTCGCTGAAGCACACAAGAAGGGGCTCATCTACAAAGACTACCGCGTATCGCCGTACTGCTACCGGTGCGAGACTCCGCTCTCGTTCTCAGAGATCCGTGTTGATGACGCAACTCGTCCGAAGCAGGACCGCGCCATAACCGTGAAGTTCGCGCTCAAAGGGATGGATGGCGTATCTGCGTTAGCATGGACCACAACTCCGTGGACCCTTCCCTCAAACTTAGCACTCGCAGTAGGAAGTGAGATCGAATACGTAGTAGTTGATTCTACTGTTGGCAAAGTTCTTTTGGCGCGCAACGCTCTTAAGCGCTACGAGCGTGAACTTGGAAAAGATCTTACCGTTATCTCATCACACACCGGTGCTGAGCTAGCTGCTCAGAAGCTCGGCTACACACCGCTCCTGCCGTACTTCAAAGACGAACCAGCATTTATCTTTATTGCTGGCGATTTCGTATCGACCGAGGACGGAACTGGAATCGTGCATATGGCACCAGCCTTCGGTGAGGACGACTATTGGGCCTGCCGCAGAAATAGCATCGAGGTAAAAAACCCAGTGAACTCTGCTGGGTGCTTTACTGATGAGGTTTCTGACTTCGCTGGTCAGAATGTGCACGATGCAAATCCAACGATCATAAAGTTCCTGAAAGAGAAGAACCTCGTGGTGCGTGATGAAACCATCGAGCACAACTACCCTCATTGCTGGCGCTGCCGTAACCCTCTTATCTATCGCGCGCTCGATGCGTGGTACCTAAAGGTTGAAGCGCTGCGCGAAAAGATGGTTCAGTCCAACCAAGAGATCTCGTGGTATCCCGACTCAGTTAAGGATGGACGGTTTGGGAATTGGCTGGAAAACGCTCGCGATTGGAACATCTCGCGCAATCGCTTCTTTGCAACACCTATCCCTGTCTGGGAGTGCTCTGGCTGCGGGAAACAAGAAGTCTACGGTTCCATCAGCGAACTTGAGAAGATCCATGGCAAGAAGCTCCCTGATATCCACAAAGAGTTCCTCGATGAGATAAAAGTCCCGTGTTCGTGCGGTAAAACCCTGGAGCGCGTTCCTGAGGTGCTCGACTGCTGGTTTGAGTCTGGCTCTATGCCGTACGGGCAGTTTCACTACCCGTTTGAGAACGCGGACCATTTCCGCTCACACTTTCCGGCCGATTTTATCGTTGAGTATACGGGGCAGATCAGGTGTTGGTTCTACTACCTACACGTACTCTCGACCGCGCTCTTCGATAGGCCAGCATTTAAGCACTGCCTTGTGCACGGCACGTTGCTAGCAGCAGACGGCAAGAAGATGTCAAAGAGCCTGAAGAACTACACCGACCCGCTTGAGCTTATGGATAAGCACGGCGCGGATGCGCTGCGGGCATACCTGTTTGCTTCTCCTGCAGTTGGGCTTGAAGACTTAACGTTCCGCGATGATGGAGTCGAGGGGATGGTGAAATCGGTGATGCTTCCGATCTGGAATGCTCTCTCCTTCTTTACCTCCTACACCGAAGTAGACAAGGTCTCTGCAGCCGAGCTCGCTCTTACAGGTAAAGAGTTAAGCGAACTCGACCGCTTTATCCTATCTGAGCTTGAGATCCTCACTCGTTCTGAAACCGAGCTGCTTGATAGCTATCGAATCAACGAAGCTATGCGTCTCTTTGCTCCGTTTCTCGATACCCTCAACAACTGGTACATCCGGCGCAGCCGCGAGCGTGTGTGGTCAGAGGAGCCACGCACCCCTGAGAAGCTAGCCTTCTACGCCACGCTGCACGAAGTGTTGAGTCGTATCTCACTCCTTCTTTCGCCGTTCTGTCCGTTTATCTCAGAGCTTGTCTGGGAGCGTCTCGGTAAGGCTGAGAGCGTGCACCTAACACCGTGGCTAGAAGCAAATGAGGCGTTTATCGACGCCCGATTATCAGCGCACGTAAACCTCGTTCGCGCGATGGTCTCTGCGGGACTATCAGTTCGTGCAAGAGAGAAGCTGCGCGTACGTCTCCCGTTAGCTGGTGCAAAGGTAGCAGTGCGTGAGTCGCTCGCTGCAGAGCTTGAGCCGTACATACCTGTATTGTGCGGTGAACTGAACGTGAAGTCAGTGCAGTTCCTCGCTGATGCTTCGTCGATCGCTTCCTCAAGCGCTAAGGTTAATGCGCGAGTGCTTGGCCCGCGATTAGGGGCTCGTGTTCAGGAAGTGATTCAGAAGGTTCGCAACGGTGAATTTGAAATCATCGCTGAAAACACCATCAAGGTCGGTGACATCACCCTCAACCCTGGTGAGGTAGAGGTCGGCTTTACCGGAAAACCTGGCCTCGCTGTTGAATCTGGTGCAGGTTTTGTGGTGGCTCTCGATACTACCATTACTCCTGAGCTTGCTCGCGAAGGCGCAGCACGTGACCTTGTGCGCGAGATTCAGGACATGCGCAAAGAAGCTGACCTGCACATAGCAGATCGCATACGCTTGAGCATACGTGGGGCAGAAGAGATACTTGCTGCTCACAAGGACTACATTATGTCAGAGACCTTGTGTGTTGAGTTGCTTTCAGAGCAGAGTCAGAAACTTACCGAACGCAGCATCACCCTTGATGGTGTCTCGGTACAGGTTACACTCGCGAAGGCGTAAGTAAAAAGCACAGGCCTCTAGAGAGAATGGTATGAAGCGAATTCTTATCGTAGGCGGGGTTGCCGGCGGCGCTAATGCTGCTGCCCGTGCACGCAGATTGGATGAAACAGTTGAGATCGTTGTGTTCGAACGAGGCCCGTACGTCTCGTTTGCTAACTGTGGCCTCCCCTATCACGTTGGGGGAGAGATAGAGGACGAATCAGAACTTCTGCTGCATACCCCTCAATCGCTTAAAGGGAGGTTTAATCTTGATGTACGGGTGGAGTCTGAGGTTGTAGCGATTGATCGCGTGCGCAAAGTTGTCACCGTTAAGCAGGTCGACTCTGGTTCAACGTATGAAGAGCCCTACGATGATCTTGTTCTTGCAACCGGCGGAACTCCGCTCAAGCCACCTATTCCCGGGATCGATCTTCCTGGACTCTTCACCATTAGAGATGTGCCAGACGCTGCGCGGATAAAAGCAGCCGTGGCAAATGCTGCCACCAAGAAAGCAGCGGTAATAGGCGGCGGTTTTATCGGCCTAGAGATGGCAGAGCAATTAGTGCGGTGCGGAATGCAGGTGACCCTCATAGAGGGATTACCGCAGGTCATGCCACCCCTCGACCAAGAGATGGCAGCCCCGTTGCACGACGAGCTTCGCGCACACGGGGTTCAACTGATACTTGGCGACCCCGTGGCGACCTTCAGCACATCAAACGGCGGCATCACTGTTACAACGAAGAGCGGAAAAGAGGTGGATGTTCCGCTCGTTATTCTTGCTATCGGCGTGCGACCTGAGACAACTCTTGCGCGTAATGCTGGTCTCACCCTAGGAGCCTCAGGCGGAGTTCAGGTAAATAGCTACCTTCAAACAAGCGACCCAAGCATCTGGGCAGTTGGTGACAGCATTGAAGTTACTGACTTGATTACGGGAAAGCCACGCATCATTCCTCTTGCAGGCCCGGCGAACCGTCAAGGAAGACTCGTTGCAGACAATATCATCCTCGGAGCGAAGAAGGAGTATAGCGGCTCGCTTGGGACAGCTATCTTGCGACTCTTTGACCTCACGGTTGCAAGCACTGGGGCTAATGAGCGCACCCTTATTAAAGAAGAGATCGAATACAAGACACTCTACCTACACCCGAACTCCCACGCAGGGTACTATCCGGGGGCTCATCCAATTGCGCTCAAAGTGCTCTTCTCTCCAAAAACCGAGAAGCTGCTCGGAGCACAGGCCGTGGGAAGAGACGGTGTTGATAAACGTATCGATGTGATTGCAACCGCAATCAAAGGCGGGCTCTCCATCGACCAGGTAGCAGACCTTGAGCTGTGCTATGCGCCACCCTTTGGCTCTGCCAAAGATCCAGTCAACCTGGTTGGGATGATGGCACAAAACGTGCGCGATGGGTTAGTTGAGGTCGGCGATTGGAGCGCTGTCTCTGACGCAGAGAAACATCTTGTCCTCGATGTGCGGCAAGCAGGCGAACGAGAGGGCGGATTTATCCCGAACTCGCTTCATATACCCCTACCCGAGCTGCGTACACGTATCCAGGAAGTTCCAAAAGATAAAATTGTGCTTGTCTACTGCATGAGCGGCCAGCGCTCGTACTACGCATGCCGCATCCTTTCGCAGCACGGGATACGATGTAAAAACTTAAGTGGTGCTTACAAGACGTGGAAGATGCTTAGGAAGCAGTAATTCTGACGGGTAGCAGCTACTTTACCGACGGTACTATCACGTACGCGTAGCGCTTCTCCGAAGGTTTCTTGGTCGCCGCGATTGCCTTATTTCCCTGCCGTCGCACTCGGAGCTGCTCAATCGGCTCTACCTCTCTCTTCTCGATCTCATAGCCGCCCTCAAAGTTGGTTCCAATTGAAAGGTCTCGTGGATTGCCGGAGCGAGCATAGGCAGCGGTATTAGGATTTAATCTAAACTGTGGCTCGATCGTGAGGGTCATTGAGATGGTAGCAGATGATGTAGTACCCACCTGGCCCTGCTCTGCAGCGAATGCATGCGGCGCGATGAGGAGCAGCACTCCAAGTGAAACTACTATGTATCGTCCTATAATATCGCGCATCCCTGCGACCCTTCCGTTGCTTATCTCTGCCAGCAGCAGAGTACAGAGAAGGTTATGGTGAGTCTAGCGAGATGTGTAGCTGGAAATACTTAAGCCCGCTTAAACACGCCGATCCACTCTAATCCAACCCTCCGTCCAGGGGTTGGAGTCTTTGCTGGACGCAAGGCTATGCACTCAAAATTGCCACTAAAGAGCGATAAAACTTCGCTAACAGTTGCGGCAAAGGGCGGCCCCATCCCCTCTTGCGTTAAGGAGAGGTTAGGTAGCCTGAGTGCCTCAGACTCTTCAACTATAAAGAAATTCCCGACGACGTACCCGCCAGGCTTCACCCACTCAAGCAGCTTTTGAACGTAGCGAACGCGGCTACTTGGGTCGATTGCACAGAAGAATGTGTGCTCAACTACAAGATCGACAGCTATCGGAGGAACTGCAAAGAGGTCGCCCTCCAGAACCTGAACCGTCCCACCAAGAGCACCTTTTAGAGCGCTGTAGCGAGCTGCAAGATCAACAACCGCCGTATGAGACCAATCAACCGCTACCACGTCTAGCCCTCTACGTGCACACTCAAGGGCATCGAGTCCCGTGCCACAGCCAGGCGAGAGCGCTGTCAAACCAGTGAGAGGTACACCTTGAGCTACGAGAAGATCCAATGCTTCAGTCACTACAGGGGAGACATCCTCTAGCTGCCACGGAGTGTCAGCATTTTCAAAACGCGCCTGCCAGTAGGATTGGGTTGACCACTTCTTATCTAGCTCTGAATTCATACAAAGGAGATAGCACTGAATTGGTCAACATGCCACCTTGCTTACCCACCTTGCTTCGCTTAGCTTTTCACGATGACGAACTCTCTCCTTTCCCCTGATGACCTCTCGTTCATTGATACCCTCTTTGCGACATTTTTCGCGCGTAAGCAGGCCCCAGGGTTAACGTACGGCGTCACCTACAAGGGGCACGTTGTGCATGCACGAGCACTCGGGCACCGCACACTGAGTCCACTTGAGCCAGTCAGCACAACAACTCCGTTCCGCATTGCATCGATGACGAAAAGCTTCGCAGCCGCTGCCCTGCTTCAACTCCGTAATGAAGGGCGTGTCTCATTAGAAGCCTCGGTGCAGAGTGCGGTGCCAAAGATTCCCCTGGCTGAACCCTTCTCATCTGCAACTCTACACGACTTGATCTCGATGAGACTTGATCTTCCCGTTGATGATCCGTGGGCAGATAGACAGATGGGTGAGGCAGACCACTCCTTCACTCAGTTCTTCTCTCAACCGCTGCTGCGAGCGCAGGAAGGTGAAGGGCGGTGCTCGTATTCAAACCTCTCCTATTTTTTACTCGGAAGGGTTATCTCTGAAGTGAGCGGCAGATCGGCGCTCGAGTATATTACTGATAGAATTCTTAGGCCTCTTAACCTTACTTCAACGTGCTGGAATCCAGACGCGGCAACGCTTCCCGCGTGTTCGTGTGGATATCGATGGGACGGGTCCTCATGGCAGACTGAAGAGTACGTGCCCATTATCGGCGACGGAGCGGTTTTTGCAGGGCTTTGGACCTCGCTCGATGATATCGCCACCTGGCTCGACTTTTTGCGCGCGGGGGGCAGCCCCAATTCAACGTATGAAAGGGTGCTCTCCAGTAGCGCTCGGCGCGAGATGCAGGGCAGCTATTCGTGGATGGCGCCAACGACCTTCACTCGAACTGAAGATAACTCCACCGGAACCGATTACCCATCCTACGGTTACGGACTACGCAACGAAGTAATTGATGGCCTGCACTACTCTGGTCACTCAGGCGGCATACCGGGCTACGGAAGCCACATGCGCATCAATCTAGAAACTGGATTTGGAGTAGTAGCTTTTGGAAACGGCACTTACTGTCCTACCTATGAGGTGTGTAGGGAGGCCCTTGATTTCATCGCGCGCAAAACATTCACATCAGGAGCCTTACTGCACGATACAGCGCAACGCCTCGGCAACCGCTTAGCACAACACATCCTCGCCGGAGGGGATTCATGTGATCAGGATCTGTTTATTGAAACCATGCACCTTGATTATCCGCCGCAGGAGTTTATCCGTGATATCAAGCAGAAACTAGACAAGCTTGGTGGTGGTGAATCCATCACGATAGATTCGATCCGAGCAACCTCTGGAGCATTGGGACAAGTAGTACTTACGGGGGCTCGAGGGTCGGTCTCTCTTCAATTTGGAATTGCTCCTTTCGGGGCGACTGAAAAGATTCAGAGTGTGAAGTGGATTGAGCCGTTTTGAAAACAAAACAGCCGAGCGGGCTAAAGCCCGCGGTCCGGGAGATCAAAACTGCTGTGGCACTAGTTTGGAACAGAAACGGTGCACTTTTCCTAGAGCCCACGCTATATCAGTTGGCCTCACGCTTAATCGCATGCAGGAAGCGTCATCGTCTATCTGTAACTTTCGAGAGAAACCAACATCGATTATAGCAACTGGCGTCCGAGAACGAGCACCATCGATGATCACCACATGATGAGCCTCATCGCCAACTGTAAAGTTTCGAACCACCGGCAAGTCAAGATTTGAAAGTCGTCGCACTAATATGTCGACTGTAGCTTCGTGCTCCATTCCTCTACGAGGTCGACCCTCATGCTCACGATCTGAGCGTTTCTGGTGAAAGGTACGTGAAGTGTGTCCGGCTACATGAAACATAGTGCATCACCCCAAGGGAAGAACAGGCTCTCCAAACAGCGTACGAGAATAGCTTCTTCCGAGACTCAGCTAAAGAGAAAGCACACTCTTGAAAACAAATTTGATCGGGGCGTTTGAGGGTGCAATGAACACGATACAACCGTTACTGCACGAATATGATCGTTGCAGTCACTGTTTTTCGGCACCAACAAACCGTCGGCACTGCAGCTCCGAGGCGGAGTAGAAAAAGGCAAACTGTGCAGGTACAGGAGGAAGGTGATGAGGGGGTGGAACATGAGGATTAGGGCCGCAAAGAAACGAATAACGGGAAGACAAAACACCCGAGCGGGTGAACAGAGGGGCAAAACAGCCGAAGGGGCTGCAAAAAGAGCGAGCGAAGCAAGCTCAGGCACCAGCGGGGTGAAGCCCCGATCAGGGGCGGGAGGGGCGGACAGCCCCTTGGCCGGAGCGCCGAGCGCGACAAAACGCCAAGTTTGGATAGGGCTAAGTTGGAGAGGATAAAGCGAAGATGTAACAGCCGGGCGGGCTAAAGCCCGCGGTCCATGTTGCTCAGGCACCAGCGGGGTGAAGCCCCGATCAGGGGCGAG
>JBIIHY010000225.1:0-5503 GCA_044235305.1 Bdellovibrionota bacterium | reverse complement strand
GACGGAATTAGTGGGTAGTAGCGGGCAGAACTACGGCATAACCCGCTGAGTTTCAGGCTAAAGACGAGGTTCTTTCGTGCACCTGCTCGTGCGCGTTCACGGCCCGATATCATCAAAAAGCACCCACTAAAAACGTCGAAGACCCTTATCTCTTTGCCATGTGACAGTGGGCGGGGATAAGTTCCTGCGAGGATCCACCATTTTAAGGGTTGATTTCTCAATTGTGAGCCCCACCATTAGCATTTGCCCAGAGGCGTCGACTTAAGGCTCTGGGCGACCTCTACTACTTGCGGACCGAGTGTACGTCCCTACGGCTCTGCCGTGCAACCGGCACGAGAGCAGGTTAAGCAACAAGGAGTGAATATGGTGTCATCAAGTAATCCTTTCGGTCGTTCCGGCGCCAACGGCCTCTCCAAGGCTATGCAGGGCCAAAAGACTGCCATGGAGCGGCTATCGAGCGGAAAAGCTATCAACAGAGCCTCAGATAATCCGGCCGGCCTGGCAGTACTCGCCCAGCTTGATGCGAGCGTTGTAGCCCTTGGTCAAGCAGGTAGAAACATCTCTGATTCATCATCAGCTCTCGCTATTGCTGATGGTGCCTCTGAGCAGATTCAAAACATGACCGGTCGCCTTCAGGAATTAGCAACTCAGGCGTCTAACGGGACCCTTTCTGACTCGCAACGTGGCGCATTGCAGCAGGAATTCTCAGCTCTCACGCAGGAGATCCAACGCATAGGTAAGACAACAGAATTCAATGGCATCAAGCCGCTTGACGGTGGCTCTTTCACTACCCAAGTTGGAACCGACAATAGCTCTTCGTCACAAATTGAGAGCTCAGGGATAAACGTTGGTGATCTCGTTTCCAACGTTGCTTCACAAGATATCAGCACCCAAGCAGGAGCCCAAGCAGCCCTATCAGCAGTCACAGAATTTAGCGATACCCTCTCTCAGGAGCGCGGTGAAAAGATAGGAGCAGTCCAATCGCGACTTGAAACCGCTCGTTCAAATGTTGAGAGCCAGGCGAGCGGAACACAAGAGGCCGCTTCGCGCATCGGGGATGCAAATGTAGCTGAGGAGGCAGCAAATCTGGCTAAAAACAGCATCCTCTCTCAGGTCTCAGTAGCCCTACAGGCGCAATCAGCAAACCTTGACCGCAATCGGGTCAAGTCGCTATTGGGCTAGGCTACCACTTAGACTAGAAATTTTGGCTCATCGTGGAATCGAGTGGGTAGAACTGGCGTTTCCGGACGTGAACATCAGGATTGTCTGCCTGCAACCAACTCGCAAGCGGAGTCCGGCTCGCGAGGACTTACCTCTATCCCGAGGTGCCTCGCGGGCCGGACAATATTTCTCGCTAGCGTTTAGCATTCGATGTCTTTCGATATCCCTTTTTCACCACTCTGCGAGTTCCACTGCCTTTTTTTCAGCAACTAAAAACGCGGTACGGCGATTACTAGTGGCATGGACTTTACACATGCTCCCCCGCTGTATACATGCACTCCTTCCCATGGGTTCACATTTTTAGAGTGCCTTTTAACGCTAGCCACAATCGGCATAGTTACTTCGGTCGCTACTGTTAACCTTCTCGAGTACACCAGACGGAGAACGCTGCTGCTTGAAACAGACCGCGTACGCTTGCTCCTTGAGTACGCAGCAATCCTCTCGTTAACCACAGGCGATACAGTCGGTGTTACCCTTTCAGATAGCGGAATCTCAGTAACTCCCCAAAGCCCCGCCCAATCAATTAGATACAAATTCCCCGGGGATATCCGGATAAAAAGAGTCGGCAGCTCCTCACAGGCTCCGCTTGCGTTTTATCCAACCACCACCGCTTCGCCGACAACGCTCTCGGTCGTCTCATCAGCCGGTACATGTTCAATTACCATCTCCCTACGGACGAGGATCACAGCGTTATGCTAGCGTGTCATCCAGGACGGAAACTAGATTGCCATATGGGATTTATTCTCATAGAGGTACTCGTGTCAGTTACTTTGCTACTGATGGTTGCCAGTGCAGCTGTCGGAGCTCTATCAGTCGTAAACACTATTCGCCAGCGAAGCACGCAGCACGCAGTTATAGGCTGCTCAACTCCTGACTGCGCTCGCAACTCTGATTACACCGTGTGCACCTGTGGAGAGCAGCGATGGCTCGTCTTGCCCTAACAGTAGCGAGGATTCGAAGTAGCGGCGGATTTACGCTGTATGAACTTTTAGTTGGCCTCGGTCTAGCAGCTCTTGCTTACCTTGCGATAGCCAAAGCCATCTCAGCTATGAATCACTCCGGCGCAGACATGCTGACGTCTATGACAACAACTCTCGCCCAACAGAAGACAAGCGCTGTGGTAAGCCGAGCGCTTGGTGATCTAAACCGGAGTAGACTCTCACTCGGTCCCGTCATCCTTGACGGGAGTGCTATCTCAGGGAGCAAACACCCACTTGCGAAGGTACGAGGCACTTCTGCTCCACGACCTGGCTCTGATGTAATTTCTATAGTGGAGGTATCTCCCGTACACCGCGGCCACATACAGGAGACATCTTTCGCACAGGATGAAATTCAAATTACCGCTTGCGGCTTCGCAGCGATCCCGCTCTCAGATGCTTTTCGAAGCTTTATCGCCGTCGGTACTACTGAACTTTTTCAGCTCGTGGGCGACATACAACCGATAACGGACTCGTGTGCGGTCTTGCGGGGAACCCCGCTTGCTGGGTTAGTGGGGCGTGCTACCCCCTTACCACAGGGATTCATCACGCTGTATGGAGTCTTGCGCGAATACTCGCTTTTTATCGATCGAAGCGGCAGCTTTCGAATCGCCTCGCACATCGGGAACCACGTTCTCGAGAACCAACCCATAACCAGGGGTGTGCGCTCACTCTCACTTGCTGTCATCAACTCAGCTGCCACACGCTTTTTTAAGACTACAGTAACAGCACCTAACTCAAAGACCCTCACGACGCTCACGCCATCCCTTTTTCTTAACCGACCCTCGTGGGAGGAAGTATGGGACTAAAAGTGGGCAAACCTTACAGTGTAAAGGGTGTCATATTTATACCCACACTCTTTTCCATTCTTGTGATTACCTCACTCATTATCCTTCTCTTACAACGCGGGACAACTGTATCTGTGGTTGAGAATGCTATCAGAGAGCAGCAGCAGCTAGACGGTAAGGCCCGCTCTTACCTGGCAGAGCAAGCTTTCGGAAGTGCTCGGTGCTCGCAGGGGTCGAACGCTTCATTGATGGGGAATCTCACCGTATGCCGCGAGACTCATCCAACACTATCTTCGTATCCAGCAATCGCTCTTCCTACGGGTATTCCTGATCTCTCGTCTATTATGGAGTCGCTGCGCCCTTGCCCGAAGACGCCAGAGGCAGCTTCACGCGCCCGGTTTTATGCACCGGCAAGTGCCCAGACCTGCTCCTTCGATGAGGTTACCGTAACTTCATCACTAATAGTTGAGGAGAACCTAACAGCCACGACATTGACGGTCTCCTCCCAAGCACTCGCAGTAGTAGCTAGTCTCGGAAGCATCTTAGTAGACTCGCTGGTGGTGAAAGGGGGCGACGTGCTCCTAGTAGCGACTGGAGAGATTCACGTTTCATCGCTATCAAATCAGAAAGAGCTTTTGTCGAAGATAACAATGCTTGCAAGCCGCGGTCAGATCAAGGTCGAAACGGCGTCACCCAACATCTCATTGCTCCTGGTCGGTCGCAGCGAACTAAGGGCACCCGAGACTCTCTTCGTACCACCCTTTCCTCTTCCCAGCTTTCGAAGACCAACCCTTATTGGAATTATCCCTACTCGTAGAGTCTCCTGATATTACGGGGCTTACTTCTGTGCCTGCTATCGTGCCGCGCGCTCCTCAGCCGCGGCCATTATGTCTGCGTGAGTCAGTATCGCAGGCGCAGGCAACATTTCGGTGTATAATCCTCTGTGAAGTAGTTCAAGCTCGGCGCGTACTACCTGTGTAGCTTCTCGGAGGTACTCTATTCGTAAAAGTTGGGAGCGTTGCTCAGCGTGCTCTCTGAAAAGGCCAATCGGAAGATCTACACTGTGCAACTGGGAAAAGCGAAAGAAGCGGTGCCACAATTCGCAATCAGCCGCGAGGGAATATCTGAGATCAAGCGAACCTCCTGATTCCTCCCACAGCGAGCGTCGCCAAAACGTTCCCTCCTGCTGAATATAAGGCTTGTCAAATCCCTCCTCAAGGTAGCGCTCTCGAGAGAAAGTAGCCGTCTCCAGGGCAAAGACCTCAGCGCCAGATTTCGTTATTGATGAGCCTCCCCGACCACTTACCCATCGAATATGAGGGTACACGAGAAAAATAAGACCAAGATATACAAGCGCGGACTGGCCCAATTTATCATCAGAATTCAACCAGCCCATCACCTCGCCTGTCGAGCGGTCAAACCCTTTCTGAATAGCAAAATATTGCCCTGCATCTTTCTCTGAGCACCAATAGGTCAGATATTTCTCATATTTCTTAATTATTTCGACCGAGTCGTCGGTACTTCCACCGTCTATAATCATGAGCTCCAAACGGGGATATCCCTGGCTCAAGATTGAATCTATCGCTTGCTCTAGAAAATGTCCCTGATTGTATGAGGGCATAACGAGAGATATCGCTGGCGCCTTACTCATCAAAAAACGACCAACTGCTGTCGATGGAGGGGGAGGATACGTAATTGCGGGCAGAACGGGAGTCGCTGACTTGCCGTATATATCTTCGAGGCTAATAAAAGCCTGCGTTAAGTGCTCCTTGTGCAGTGGAGGCTTTACTAGCCTCTCTTCACGCAGGAGCGGGAGAGCTTCCTTGACATACTCCACCGAAAGCAACTCGCTTCTCATCAACGAGGGCTTCTGAGAAATCGATATCGGCATTCCCACTGAAAGCAATTCAACTTCCCGAAAAAACCTCGTAAACAACTCGAAATCAACCGCCTGTTTCAGGTCTGTAGCGAGCCGATTTCCAGCTAGACGAAAGAGCCTTGAGCTCCACACCACTCCTGTAAAATCAAGTGTCATGACCGGATTGGTGAAATTTCGCTCGTCAAGGAACGTCTCCCTTGTGAACTTCGGTGAATCTATTCGAAATGATTCGGGGAAACCAAGCTCGTCAAGATATCCGCGAGAGCCTGCTATGAAATCCACCTTTGGAGTACGCTGCAGCAAAACCGCCAACACCAGCAGCCCGCTATCTGAAAACACTACAGAGCTGTTTGGCACCACCATCTGGTATGAACCCGTCGATGACTGTAGGCCATACTCAATCGCTTGCCAGAAAGTCTTACCGTAGGCCTCTAAAACTCTAACACGCGGATCGAGCGCAGATAGAGCCTGTGCGACCGCCGCGTCAGGCTCTCGCTGTACTACCACGATCTCAAGATAGGGATAGTGTTGGCTGAGCACTGCCCTAATCGCAGTGCGCGTCTCTCTCCAATCACTATCCACAACTATAACCACCGAGAAGATAAGCGGAGAAGGGAATGCCTTTGCTAGCTGCGCTG